>WHSO01000054.1 GCA_009380075.1 Alphaproteobacteria bacterium
CCTGACCAAAATCGTCATGCCCCGCTTTATGCGGGGCATCCATGGATCGCCCGGAAGTTAAACTTGTCCTTGGGCCGCGCTGCGCGCGGTCCCGAGGGCCGGGCGATGACGAGGAGGGTTGCGGGGCATGACGTTTCTGGATTCAGGACAACGCGCCGTTTTGCCGGGGCATGACGGTTAAAAATTTGAGCCGCGGACCCCCTGCCGCAACTACCGCCGGCCGCCCCGGCAGGCGCCGGTCTGCCAGGAACCGCCTTCGAGCCGGCAGATGAATTCCGGATGCGGGCTGACGCACAGGCCGGAGGCCCCGTCCTTCGCCAGCAGCGGATGGCATTCGTCGCCGAGCCGGGCCTTGCCGTTGAAGCGCCGCCCGAGGTTGGCCAGCGCCTCGTCCCACTGGCGATGGATGTCGGCAGCGACGACGCGCGTGTCGCGGGTGACGCGCGCGCCGGTGACGCCGTCCAGCAGGAGGCCGGTGGCACCCTTCCTGCCGCCGGCGAAGCGCAGGTCCCAGTGCGGCGCGCCGTCGCCGATCTCGGCGCGCGCGAGGCGGCCGTCGGCGCCGAGGCCCCGGGCGCGGCTCACCGCCGCCGCGAGGTCCATGAACCGCGGCGGCAGGGCGGCGTGGCGGCCGGGCTTCGCCCGGTAGGGCACGACGTCGACGCCGTAGCGCGTGACGTCCACCCGCCGGCAGGCGCCGTCCTTCGGCGAACAGAGATCGAGCGTCGCGCGCATGTCGCGGTTCTTCATCGGTTGCAGCGCGAGGCGTTCGGGCACGGCGTCGGGCCGCCAGCGTTCCCGCGCGTAGGCGACCAGGCGCGTCACCATGCGGTCGATGCCGCCCGGCACCGGGTGGCCGCCGACATCGGCGAGCCCGAAGTTCGCCGGCCAGGTGACGCGCGTCCATTCCTGGATCTGCTGGAGCGGCGGCGGCAGGATGACGGTCATCTCGTCGCGGCCGCGCAGGCGGTAGCGCCGCTCGCCGCGGCGGACGTGGCCGAGCTCGCTGGTCACGTCGATTGTGCCGGCATGCACGTCGAAGCGCCCGCGATCCTGTAGCGTCTCCGGCCCGAAGGCGACGAAGGTGCCGTCGGGGCGCAGCTCCCAGATCTGCAGCTCGTTCGCCCGGCCCGGCACCTTCAGCAGCCGCCACCACGCGCCGACCACGGGCGAGAACAGGCCCTGCGTGGTCTCGGCGGCCCGGGCCGGGGCGGTGGTGAAGGTGGAGCCGCCAAAAGCGGCGAAGGCAATCAGGGCGAGCGTCAGGAGAGCAAGGAAGCGCGCGGGCGCAGCGACGGACCGCCCGATACTGGACCGGCAGGCGCGGACGCGACGAACGCAGCGAATCATGTCATCCCCCCGGGCCCAAGATGGCGGCGGAACGGCGCCCTGCATGCCCCGGGGCGTCCCGTTCCTGGCGGAAAACGTGCCTCAACCGCCGGTGGTTGGCAAGGGGGGGTCTGGCGTGGAGTAGGCCCCATAATTCGGCCGGGCCACAGTGTGGATCACCCGCAGGTGCGGCGCGACGAAGACCAGCACCGCCGACCGGACGCTGCCTATGACCACTGCATATTCTATTTCTATCTGCGCCGCGATATGCCGGGCCGCCGCTAGCACTTACTTAGATAGTTTGTTCGAATCAATATGCATGTGTTTGCGGGGGCAAGGGTAAAGGACGCCGCGCCAACAGGCAACCTAGGCATTGCGGTGATTAGTTATCACGCAGATCGCGAGAATGAAGGCTGTTGCAAAGTTCACCGGCCTCTATCTCCCAGAATATCTCCGGTGCGTTTGAAGTGGTCGTAAAAGAGCCGAATGCTCTCATCGCGTTTTTTGATCTGATAGATTTCACCGGGTGCACTACTTAGAAACGTTTGAAAAGAGTAAACGCGCTCGCTTGCGACTTGGAGTAAGCCATCGTGATTGGTGGTAATTATTCCTGAGAGAACCTCTACTTCGCTGCTGAATTTCTCATCTTTATGTAACTTTAAAAGACGAATCGCGAGGTTGGGGTTATCCAATATGCCAGCTACCTCCAAACTCTCAGCGAGCTCGTGGAAATAGGCGGCGCGGAGACGTGCGGCTAGATTTACGTGTTCCTGAATGCCACTTCCTGATAGCAAGCTGATTAGCTTCTCAATGTCGATGCCATCACCACTGCCATATGCTTTGACAGCCTTTGAACCAATTCTTTTGAGAATTCTACTTGTTATTCCCTCGCCAAAATCGGAATTCTTCATCAATAGACTGACAGATGCGCCCAGGTGCTGCGCCTCCCCCTGTGTAGCCCCCGCGCCCCAAAGATAGACCACGCGTTTAGGTTTAGTCCCTTGCTTGACTCCCCTCGCCATCTGCCCCCCAACTATACTTTTTCAAAAAGCATTACCGACTCTATGGCGCCAAATTCATTTCGATGGCGCTTTGCGTCGGGATTAATTGCGGCAAATGTTCTGCGCACCGGAAAATCAACTTTAAGTTCAATACTCCAACCTATCCGCTCCGCCATCTCACAGTATATTTTTGGCAGATCATTAAAAATGTCTTTGTAATAAGAATCTTGAATTACGAGCATGCATTTTCCACCCTTCTTAAGCGCCCGATCAATTTCCCGAAGGGAAACTGACGCAGACCAGAAGTACTGCAAAAAGTACTTTAGATAATATGATTCGGAAGCTTTGGTGGGATGATTCTCTACCTTAGAAAGAAATTGCGTACAAGTATTCCCCCAGAATTTGTGATCCCGCTTAATCGCTCCAAAAATAGTGGGTGTGCCAATCATCTGGTCTCTGAGAGATCGGACAGGCCCGCCGAGCGGAAAGTCAATAACCGCCAACTCGGGCAAAGTTGCTTTCACATAGTCAATCCTTGTGCAATAAGGTGGGGAAGAAACAACTGCGTTTATTGAATTGCTGCGGACAGGAAGATTAAGCGACGAGGCCTGTGATATCCTCCATTTAGACGGATCAATCTCTGGCATATCCCGTGTTTCAGATTCAATGCTTGCAGATAATTCTTCGACGTCCTTTCGAAGTCTACGAAGCAATGTAGATCGAGATACACGAATGCGATGGCGTCCTTTTGAGACCTTTATCCATGTCGGATTGGATGCTTGATACCTTGAGATGACATGCCTAAGTGACCTGAACAAACAGATATAAAAAAATGCTGTGACTGGTGCGACCTGTCCAGCGTGTTTCCATATCGGCCCAGTTAAGCAGCGGTCGTATCTCCTTAATATAAGATACACAGTTTGCTCTAAATCTCGAAATTCCCGAGCCGATGTCGGTTGTAGCCACTGCTCAAGCGGTTCATGGCTCCTTTGGGACCACCACTGGATATTTTTGACATCTCCAAATTCAAACTTTCGGGAGATATCGTTAAGTAAATGAGCGATTTTTTTCCTGGCGTCTGACGGCAATAACCTAGCTTTTGCAACCACCAGCATCGCGGGATTCAAATCAAACCCCGTAACTTTGTAGCCTTTCGAAATTGCGACCTCTGATGTCGTTCCGGCGCCCAGCCAAGGGTCGAGCAGATTCGACCCCGCTCGTAAATCTAAGAGTTCTATAGCGTCTTCCACAAACCCTGTAGAAAAGCCCGCGTAATAGCGGAACCACCGTGCTCGGGAAACCGCAGAGTCTTCCGACCCTTTTTTCGGGCTACGGAGCTGAACTGCTTTTGATACCGATTCAGAATTTAAAGTTGACTTCCCGCTATTGGTGCCCTGCGCTCCCCACGCTGATATTCGATCCAACGCCTTTCCCCCAAGCTTCACTCCAGGAAGATTTCAAGACCATAACTCATCCCCAGGAGACTTGGTAGATCGGCGGGAGGTGCGGGGCGGCGAGGGTCCAGCGCGTGCCCTGGCGCTCGCCGACCCAGAGGTTGCCGGTGGTCGAGCCCATGGCGAGGCGTTCGCCGCCGGCGTCGATGTCGAGGCCGTGGCGGTACATCAGGTCGAAGGTCGGCCCCTTGGGCAGGCCGTTGGTGAAGGTCTTGAAGCTGCGGCCGCCGTCGGTGGTGCGCATGACCATCAGGCGGTGATCCACCGGCGTGCGGTTGATGTCGCGCACCGCGGGCACGAACCAGGCGGTCTTCGGGTCCTCCGGGTGGACGGCGACGCCGAAGCCGAAGCGCGACGGCGCTCGCGCCTTGATCTCCCGAAACGTCGCGCCGGCGTCGCGCGACAGGAAGATGCCGTTGTGGTGCTGGCACCAGATGGTATCCGGCGCGGCGGCGCACTGGGTGATGCGGTGCGGGTCCTGGCTCAGCGGATCATAGGCCTTGTCCGGCGGCATGTAGGCGTTGCGCAGGCCGACGCCCTCGTTCTTCCAGGTCGCGCCCGCGTCACTGCTGCGCCAGATGCCGCCCGACGAAATACCCAGCACCATGCGCTTGCTGTCGCGCGGATCGATGCAGATGGAATGGATGCCCGCCCGGTCGTAGCCGCCGCCGAACCACTGGGGGCGCGTCGGGTCGTTCCACAGGCTCTCGATGAGCTGCCAGCTCGCGCCGCGGTCCGTCGAGCGGAACAGCCCGCCCGGGATGGTGCCGGCCCAGAGCTCGCCCGGCCGGTCGGCGGCGCCGGCGACCAGGGTCCAGAGCAACTCGACGCTCGGGCCGGTTTTCTTCGGCGGCCATTCCTTCATCGGGTCGAGCGGGGGCTGGTCCTTTTCCTCGGCGAAGGCGGGGGCGGCGATCTCGGTCCAGGTCCTGCCCCCGTCGTCGGAGCGGTGGAGCTTGACGCCGAAATGGCCGAGGTTGAGCCCGGCGTAGAGCGCGCCGTCGCGCGGGTCCTCCAGCACGGTGCTGACCGAATCGCCGAGGAAGCCGGTGACGCCCATGCGCCACTTGCCGCGCGACGGGGTGAGGGAAAGCAGCCCCTTGCGGGTCGCGAGATGCAGTCGTTGCGCCATGTTCAGCCTCCGCTCGATTTATGCCCTAGAGCATGTTTCCGATAGCTTGGATCACTTTGACAATTCGTCATCGCCCGGTTTATCCGGGCGATCCACCTTCCTTCGCCCGCCGAAGCGGGCTTCGCGAAGGCGGGTGGATGCCCCGGACGTGAAGCTTGTCCTTGGGCCGCGCTGCGCGCGGACCCGAGGGCCGGGGCATGACGATTCAACGTTAGGGCAACGCGCTCCAATGGTCAGCCCCCACTAAGGGCCTGGAAGACGAAGACCTCGTCGCCGTCCGCCACCCGGTCGGTGAGGAAGTCGCGGTCGGCCACCGGTTCGTTGTTGACGAAGATGTTGACGTGCTTGCGCAAGCGCCCCTGGTCGTCGAGCAGGTAGGAGCGCAGCCGCGGGTTGCCCTCGAACGCGGCGGTCAGCACCGCGATCACCGTGTCGCCGGGCAGGCGCGCGCTCGGGCACGAAAGATGCCGTTCGAGGTTGGGCGTGAAGGACAGGCGCGGCATGGCTCCGTTCCGGCGGCTTTGCCTTGGGGGACGCGATGATAGTCCGTTTCATTCCCCGCCGGGAGGTGCACGGGGCGGATTTTTCGTTCCGTTCATCACACCGTCACCCTCCCCCTTCCCGTCATCGCCCTCCCCCGCGTGCTCTTCCGTCATGCCCCGCGAAGGCGGGGCATCCATACTACGGCACTCATGGATGCCCCGGACAAGCCGGGGCATGACGAAATGGGGTGGCGGCGAATCGCCGGGCGATGACGACCAACGGGACAACCGAGTGCCCTACCGCCCCCACGCCACGGCGTTGATCGGCGGCAGGTGGCCGCCGACGTGGGTCCAGCGCGCGCCGTCGTCGCGGCCCACCCACAGGTTGCCGGTGGTCGAGCCCATGGCGAGGTGCTCGGCCGCGCGGTCGAGATCGAAGCCGTGGCGGTAGATCAGGTCGAAGCAGTTCTCCTGCGGCAGGCCGTCGCTCAGGGTCTCGAAGCTCTGGCCGCCGTCGGTGGTGCGGGTGACGCACATGGCGCCGTTCACCGCGATGCGGTACTGGTCCTTCACCGCCGGCGCGAACCACGCCGTCTTCGGGTTGCCGGGGTGCGCGGCGACGGCGAAGCCGAAGCGCGAGGGGGCCTCGGCGGTGATCTCGGTGAAGTTGCGCCCGCCGTCCTCGGAGCGGAAGATGCCGTTGTGGTGCTGCACCCAGACCGTCTCCGGCGCCGCGGCGCAGGCCGCCATGCGGTGGACGTCCTGGCTGAGCGGATCGTGGGCCTGGTCGGGCGGCATGTACTCGGCGCGCATGCCGTGACCGAAGAGGGTCCATTTGGCGCCCGCATCCTCGGTGCGCCAGACGCCGCCGGTCGAGATGGCGACGGTGAGCGCGTCCGAATTGCGCGGGTCCACCAGCACCGAATGCATGCCGGCCTGGTCGTAGACGACACCGGCCCACTTGGGGCGCGAGGGGTCGTTCCACAGGCTCTCGACGAGCTGCCAGTTGTCGCCGCGGTCGTCGGAGCGGAAAAGGCCACCCGGCACCGTACCGGCCCAAATGCGGCCCGGCCGGTCGGCGCCGCCCGGCGCCAGCGTCCAGATCAGGGCGACCGAGGGGCCCTCCTTCTTGGGCGGCGGCCATTCCGCCATCGGGTCCGGCGGCGGGCGGTCCTTCTCCTCGGCGAACTTGGGCGGGGTCAGCTCCTGCCACGACTTGCCGTTGTCCCCGGAGCGGTGCAGCTTGACGCCGAAATGGCCGAGGTCGAGCGCCGCGTAGAGCGTGCCGTCGCGGGGGTCGTGGAGCGGCGCTCACCGGCTCGCCGAGGAAGGCAACGTCTCCGGTGCGCTTCCAGGCGCCGTTCGCGCCCGCGGTGAAGGTGAGGAGCCCCTTGCGGGTCGCCACGTGAAGGACTTGTGCCATGTCGGTCTCCGATTACTGTGACAGTTCATGTGCTTGCGAACGCTTGCCGCCGCGCCCCTTCTCCCACGCCTTTGCGACACTTTCGTGATCCGCTGCCGTGACCGTCCCGGTCCGATGCCGTGCAGGAGGGCGCGGCGGGACGACGCCGGAGACTGCCGGGGACATGGGACTGCGGCACGGCTCCCCTTTTATAGGTTGATATCAACTCTATCACCGGCAGGCGCAGGCTTCAACCCGCGAGGACGGGCCTGTGCGGCATGACATTTGAAGCACACGACTATCCGTCCCCGTCATGCCCTGCGAAGGCGGGGCATCGCGCCTCTCTTTCGTCATGCCCCGCTTCATGCGGGGCATCCATGGATCGCCCGGACGTGAAGCTTGTCCTTGGGCCGCGCTTCGCGCGGGCCCGAGGGCCGGGCGATGACGTGTAGGTGGTGTGCCGCCTTAAGTCCGAATGCGCCGACCGGGATAATTTGTTAACCGCCGCACGCTATGATGCCCGCACGGGGAAACGGAAACGCAACCGGAGGGGATGACATGAAGTCCCGGCAACGCCTGTCGCATCTTTTCGTCATCGGCATGGTCCTCGGCCTTGGCGGTTGCGCCGCCTACGGCGAGTACTACGAGCCGCGGCCCGCCGTGCGCGTTCCGCCCGGCCACATGCCCCCGCCCGGCTCATGCCGCGTCTGGTTCCCCAACCGGCCGCCGGGCCAGCAGCCTCCGCCGGGGCCGTGTCACCAGCTCCAGCACCAGATACCGCCAGGCGGCACTCTCATCCACGGCTGATGCGCGGCGCCGGGACGTAGCATCTGAAGCAGGCAGGCTGCTATCCGTCACGCCCTGGCGATTCACCACTACCCTAAATCGTCATGGCCCGGTTTATCCGGGCCATCCATCGCGCCACAACATGGATGCCCCGCATGCGCGGGGAATGACGTTTCAGCCGTGTGACGGCACGGCCTACGTCCGTATGCGCCAGCCGGTGCGGAAGATCCACCACACCACGGCGATGCAGGCGGCGAGGAACCCCAGCGTCATGGCGAGGCTGATGCCGATGCCGACGTCGGCGGCGCCGAAGAAGGCCCAGCGGAAGCCGGAGATCAGGTACACGACCGGGTTGACCAGCGACACCGTGCGCCAGAACGGCGGCAGCATGTCGATGGAATAGAAGCTGCCGCCGAGGAAGGCGAGCGGCGTGACGATCAGCAGCGGGACGAGCTGCAGCTTCTCGAACCCGTCGGCCCAGATGCCGATGATGAAGCCGAACAGGCTGAAGGTCACCGCGGTCAGCACCAGGAACCCGGCCATCACGAACGGATGGCGGACCTCCAGCGGCACGAACAGGGTGGCGGTGGCGAGGATGATGACGCCGAGGATGATCGATTTGGTCGCCGCCGCGCCGACGTAGGCGACGACGATCTCCACGAACGACACCGGCGCCGACAGCAACTCGTAGATGGTGCCGGTGAACTTCGGGAAATAGATGCCGAAGGAGGCGTTGGCGATGCTCTGGGTCAGCAGCGACAGCATGATCAGCCCGGGCACGATGAAGGCGCCGTAGCTGACGCCGCCGATGTCGGTGATGCGGGCGCCGATGGCGGCGCCGAAGACGACGAAATAGAGCGTCGTCGAGATCACCGGCGAGATGATGCTCTGGGCGATGGTGCGCCAGGTGCGGGCCATCTCGAAATTGTAGATCGCGATGACGGCATGATGGTTGAAGCTCATTTGTGCCGCCCCACCAGGCTGACGAAGATGTCCTCGAGCGAGCTCTGCTCGGTCTGCAGGTCGCGGAAGCGGATGCCGGCCTCGGCCAGCGCCGCCAGCAGCGCCGTGATGCCGGTACGCTCGCCCGCCGTGTCGTAAGTGTAGGTCAGCTCGTGGCCGTCGCGGGCGAGCTCCAGCTTGTAGGCCTCCAGCGACGCCGGGATTTCGGCGATCGGCGCCAGGAGCTGGAGGATGAGCTGTTTCCGGCCGAGCTTGCGCATCAGCTCGGCCTTGTCCTGGACCAGGATGAGCTCGCCGTGGTTGATGACGCCGACGCGGTCGGCCATCTCCTCCGCCTCCTCGATGTAATGGGTGGTGAGGATGACGGTGACGCCCTTATCGCGCAGGCCGCGGACGAGGGCCCACATCTCCTGGCGCAGCTCGACGTCGACGCCGGCCGTGGGCTCGTCGAGGAACAGGATGGTGGGCTCGTGGCTCAGCGCCTTGGCGATCAGCAGGCGGCGCTTCATGCCGCCGGACAGCGTCATGATGCGGTTGTCGCGCTTGTCCCACAGCGACAGGTCGCGCAGCACCTTCTCGATATGAGCGGGATTGGGCGCCTTGCCGAACAGCCCGCGGGAGAAGCTGACCGTGTCCCACGGGGTCTCGAAGGCGTCGGTGGTGAGCTCCTGGGGGACGAGGCCGATTTCGCTGCGCGCCTTGCGGTAGTCGCGGACGATGTCGTGGCCGCCGGCGAGCACCGTGCCCGTCGAGGCGTTGACGATGCCGCAGACGATGCTGATCAGGGTGGTCTTGCCGGCGCCGTTGGGGCCGAGCAGCGCGAAAATCTCGCCCCTCTCGATATCGAGGTCCACTCCCTTGAGGGCGTGGAAGCCCGAGGCGTAGGTCTTGGACAGGTTGCGGATGGAGACGACAGGCGGCATGGCGGCGACCATATCCGAAGACGGCGCGCCTGCGAAAAAATTCCGCGTGCGGAATATGACAGGGACGGCATTCGCGTAACGCACATGGATGCCCCGGACGTGAAGCTTGTCCTTGGGCCGCGCTTCGCGCGGGCCCGAGGGCCGGGGCATGACGGACTGAGGGGAGCTTTCGCCCGTCCCTACTCCCGCGTCATACCCCGCTTCATGCGGGGTATCCATTTTCCAGCGCTCGAAGCGCGACACGGATGCCCGGTATGGACACGACGTTGTTCAACACAGCCGGGATTCGCGCTAGGCTCCGTCCATGATGGACCGGCGCAACATGATCGAGGCCCTGCGCTGGCAGGTGGAGGCCGGCGCCGCCGAGGCCGTCGGCGAGGCGCCGGCGGACCGCTTCGCCGAATCCGCCCCGCCCGCGCCGTCCATGAGCCCGGCCCCGGCGCCCGCCACGCCGGAGGCCGTTGCCGCGCCGACGCCGTCCGAAACGTCAACGCCGCACCCGCCCCGCGCGCCGTCGCAAACTTCCCCACGCGCACCTTTCACCGGCAGCGGAACCACCGCCCACGAACTGGCGGCGGCAGCAAACACGGTGGAGGAATTGCACCAGGCGCTGGAGCGCTTCGACGGCTGTGCCCTCAAGCTGACAGCGACCAACCTGGTGTTCTGCGACGGCAACCCCGAGGCGCGCCTGCTGATGATCGGCGAGGCGCCGGGGGCGGAGGAAGACCGCCAGGGCAAGCCCTTCGTCGGCCCGGCGGGGAAGCTGCTCGACCGCATGCTGGCGTCGATCGGGCTCGACCGCGGCTCGGTCCTGATCAGCAACACCATATACTGGCGCCCGCCGGGCAACCGCAACCCGGCGCCCGACGAGGTCGCCGCCTGCCTGCCCTTCGTCGAGCGGCTGGTGGAGATCGTCGATCCGGCGGTGCTGGTGCTGGTCGGCGGCATCGCCACCAAGACGCTGCTCGCCACCAATGACGGCATCATGAAGCTGCACGGCCGCTGGTTCACCTTCGAGACCCCGCGCATGAGCCGCCCGGTCCCGACCATGCCGATCTATCACCCGGCGTTCCTGCTGCGCTCGCCGGGCCAGAAGCGCGCCGCCTGGCGCGACCTGATCGAGATCCGCCGCCGCCTCGCCGAAAGCGCCTGAGGCGACGGCGGCGCTCCGGCTTCTCCGCTTTTATTTCTGTCGGTTCCTATCCTGCGAAGACCCGGTTGCGCCCGTCGCGCTTGGCGGCGTGGAGCGCATTGTCGGCGCGCTCGATCATCGCCTTTACATAGTCCTCCGGTCCTTTCAGCACGGCAACGCCGAAGCTGGCGGTGAACGCGATGGTCTCGCTGTCGATGGTCAGCTTGAGCGATTCGAGCTTCCGGCGGACGCGCTCGGCCGCAACGACGGCCCCTTCGCCGTCCGTCTGCGGCAGGAGGGCGGCAAATTCCTCGCCGCCGAGCCGGCCGACCAGATCGTGGGCCCGGAGCGCGTTCTGGCAGGCATCGACCGCCTCTTTCAGCACCCGGTCGCCGACGCCGTGACCGAAGGTATCGTTGATTTTCCTGAAGTGATCGAGGTCCATGACGAACAGCGACAGCGGAGTCTGGTAGCGCACCGCACGCGCCAGTTCCTTCTCGGCCAGACTGAAGAACTGGCCGCGGGCGGAAGCCCCGGTCAGGACGTCGTAGCTGACGATGCGCCTGAGTTCCAGTTCGCGCGCCGCCATAGCCGCGAGATCGACCAGGAGGTTGCGCTCGAGTTCCGACAGGATGCGCGGCCTGGTGTCCATGGCGCAGAGTGCGCCGATCCTCTGGCCGTTGTTCGCGATGAGCGGCGCACCGGCGTAGAAGCGGATGAACGGCGGCCCGGTGACGAGGGGGCCGCTGGCGAAGGTCGGGTCGCGCTCGGCGTCCTCGACGACCATGACGGTTTCGCGCTTGATGGTGTGGGTGCCGAAGGAGTTGTCGCGGGGCGTTTCGTCGGCCTCGACGCCGATGCGCGACTTGAACCACTCGCGGTCGGCATCGACGAGGGAGACGACCGCCATCGGCGTCCCGATGGCGCGCTGGGTGACGCGGGTGATCCGGTCGAAGACTTCCTCGCACGGGGTATCGAGGACGTCGAAACTTTTCAGGGTGGTGAGGCGCCAGCGTTCCTCCAGATGGGCCGCATCCATCGGCGCATCGGCAAGGGCGAATTCGAGATTGGCTTTCGGGCTCATTGGTTTGTACCGGCTGCCTCTGTCGTTGGCTGATCCGAGCAGGTCCGGCGCGCTGTCACCCCGCCGCCCCACGGCAGCGTTCTCGTCGAACGGCTTCACTTCAGGGATAAGGGGAAAATGTTAATAAATTCCTGTTGACCGGCTCGGCGCCGGCCGGCGGGGACATTCTCGATCATTGCCGGCGCCTCGGTGCGGTGAAATGCGGAATATGGCCGAGGATTCGTCGCCGATCGCGCCGGATCAGCGAAAAAGCCTGTGGATAACTTTTTTGCGGGCGTGGGCGGGATTCCACTTATTGCCCGTTAACCTATGACAGGTTAGAAACATTTCATGACTTCGGGGGGATGCACAGCAACGGGCCGGCCCATCCGGCGCGCAGGGGGGGTTCCTGTGCGGCTGGTCGCCCTCGTCATCGCGTTCGGATTGATCGCAGGCGTCGCGGCGACACGCGCCCGCGCTGCCGAAGCCGTCAACCCCCAGGGCCGCTCCACCGCCTCGCTGCCGCAGCCGGGCGCCGGGGCCGATGCGCCCGCCGAATTTCCCGAGATTCTCTCCGCCGGCGACGCGGAACTCTACCGCGAGGTGTTCCAGCTCCAGGACGCCGGCCGTTGGTCGGACGCCGACAAGCGCATCCGCAAGATCAGGGACCGGCTGCTCATGGGCCATGTCATGGCCCAGCGCTACCTGCATCCGACCAAGTACCGCTCGCGCTACGACGAGCTCGCCTCGTGGCTCAAGCATTACGCCGACCATCCCGACGCGGTGCAAATCCATACGCTGGCGCTGCGGCGCAAGCCGTCCACGGCCGCCGCGCCCACAGCACCGCGCGACCGCTTCCAGGTATCGTCCGAATATATCGAAACCGGCGTCGAGCGCCCGGCGCGCGCCGGGTCGGCGGCGGAGATCAGGGTTCAGCGCCGGATCTCCGGCCTGGTGCGGCTTGAACACCTGAGCGAAGCCGAACGTTACCTGTCGCAGGCCTCGATCGTGCGCGCCATCGGCCGCGACGGCGCCGACCGCGCCCGGGCGCTGATCGCCGCCGGCTGGCTGCGCCGGGGCGACGACGCGAAGGCCTTCCGCGTCGCCTCCGTGGCGGCGCGCCGTTCCGGCGCCAGGGCGCCGCGCACCCTGTGGTGGGCGGGGCTCGCCGCCTATCGCCTCGGCCGGTTCGAGAGCGCCATCGCGTATTTCGACGAGCTGTCCACCGCGCGCGGCCTGTCCGGGCGCGACATCGCCGCGGCGGCGTTCTGGGCCGGACGCGCGGCACTGCGCGGCGGCCACGCGGAACGGGTCGGCATTTACATGGATCGCGCGGCGCGCTTCGACCGCACCTTCTACGGCCAGATCGCCGCGCGCATCCGCGGCACCGGGCCGCGCTTCAACTGGGCGCCGCCGGCGGTGGGTTCCGACGACATCGTCGCCTTCTCGGTCCAGGGGGCGGGCCGGCGCATGCTGGCGCTGATGCAACTCGGCGAGGACGAGCGCGCCGAGGACGAGGTGCGGTCGTTGCGCATCGGCACCTCGCCCAAGCTCCTGCGCACCATCATCGCGTTGGCGGAAACCGCCGATATGCCGGGCACGTCGCTGCGCGCCGGGCGCGTCCTGCTGCGCGGCCTGGGCGAACGGATCGACACCGCGCTCTATCCCATCCCGCACTGGGTGCCCGAGGGCGGCTACCAGATCGACCGGGCGCTGGTCTATGCGCTGGCGCGCCAGGAATCGGCCTTCAACGTGCGCGCGCGCTCGCCGTCCGGCGCCCGCGGGCTGCTGCAGCTCATGCCGGCGACGGCGCGGTACATGGCCGACAGCCGCAAGAGCTTCCGCGGCCGCCACGGTAACCAGCTTTACGATCCGCAGTTCAATCTCGCGCTCGGGCAGAAGTATGTCGGCTACCTGCTCGGCGGCGACATCGTCTCGAACAACCTCGTGCTCATGATCGCCGCCTACAACGGCGGGCCGGGCAACCTCGCCAAGTGGCAGCGCGAGGTGAAGCACGGGTCCGACCCGCTGGTCTTCATCGAATCGATCCCCGTGCGCGAGACCCGGCTGTTCGTCCAGCGGGTGTTCGAGAACCTGTGGATCTACCGGGCGCGCCTCGACCAGCCGGCGCCGTCGCTCGACGCCCTTGCGTCCGGCCTCTGGCCGACCTATGTAGCGCTGGACGGCCCGGGTCTCGGCGTCGCCGAGGAAACCCGCTGACCCTCTCCCGGTCCTCCCGGACCCGTCGCGAAACAGGTAGCCCGCCATGCCCGGCATCGACGAATCGCGCCCCTTCATCCCCGTCAATATCGCCGTCCTCACGGTGTCGGATACCCGCGACGAATCCACCGACGAATCCGGGAAGACCCTGATCGAGCGCCTGCAGGGCGCGGGGCACAAGCTTGCCGTACGACGCGTGGTGAAGGACGACCCGAAGCTGATCCAGGAGCAGGTCCGGGCCTGGGTCGCGGCGCCGGACGTCGACGTCATCATCACCAACGGCGGCACCGGCATCACCGGACGCGACGTCACGCCCGAGGCGCTGAAGCCGCTGTTCGACAAGGAGATCGAGGGCTTCGGCGAGCTGTTCCGGATGATCTCCTACCAGAAGGTCGGCACCTCGACCATGCAGTCGCGCGCCCTCGGCGGGCTTGCCGGCGGCACCTACATCTTCGCCCTGCCCGGCTCACCGTCGGCCTGCCGCGACGGCTGGGACGAGATCCTGAAGTTCCAGCTCGATTCCCGCAACGGCCCGTGCAACCTGGTCGAGCTGATGCCGCGGCTGCGCGAAAAGTAATCCCCGCCTAGGGTTCTTCCATTCGTCCACGCCAACGCGCGAAGGCGGCCGCGTCGTCGACGTCCTCCAGCACCGCGAGCGGCGGCGCTTCGGCGCCGGCGGGCAGGTTCCGCCGCGTGTCGGCCAGCGCATGGGGCCCCGACCAGCGCACGCCTCGGAACAGGCGCCGCGCCAGCGCGCGCGGGGCGAGGCGGCGGCGCGCCAGGCCGATCAGCCAGTAGCCGCCGTCGGCGGCGGGGCCAAACACCGCTTCGTGGCGCGCGAGGCGTGCGAAGGCATCAGCCACAAAACCCGGATCGATGCCGGGAATATCGGAACCGACGATGACCACCGGCCCCGGGGGCAGGCTTTCGAACATGAGGGCCATGCGATGGCCGAGGTCGCCCGCGCCCTGGGCCGCGCGCGACCAGCCGCGCGCCGTCGCCGGCCAGAACCGCCCGCGCCGGGCGAGGGTGTCGGGCGTCACCGCCAGCACCAGGCGCCAGCGGTGGTCCGGGCCGAGGCGGCGGATGAGGGCGCGGCTATGCGCGGCGTAGAAGCGGAACGCCGCGGCCCCGCCGATGCCGGCAGCAAGGCGGCGCTTGACCGCACCCCGTTGCGGCGCGCGCAGGAAGACGACGAGAGAGGCCCGCCGCGCCACCCCGCTCAACGCCCGTAGAGGCGCGCGATCAGCGGTGTCGGCAGGCCGAGGAAATAGAGGCCGAGGCAGGACAGGTTGCGCAGCGGGCGCAGCAGCCACCCCGCCCGGCCGCGGCGGTAGCGATCCGCCGAGGTCAGCGCCGGCACGTCGAGCAGGCGCAGGCGCTGGGATCCGATGCGGCAGACGAGGTCCACGTCCTCCATCAGCGGGTCGGCGCGGAAGCCGCCGAGCTCGCGATAGAACTTGCGCGAGATCAACAACCCCTGGTCGCCATAGGGCAGCGCCAGCGCCCGGCAGCGCCAGGCGACCAGCCTCTCGATCAGGCGCGCGGCGCGCGACGGATCGTCCAGGGCGAAGCGGAACGCCGCCGCCTTGCCCGGATGGGCGGGATTGTTCATGTGCCCCACCGCGGCCACAAGCCAGACGTCGGCCAACCTGGTGTCGGCATGCAGGAAGAGGAGCCAGTCGCCGTTGGCGGCATCCGCGCCGGCGGCGAGCTGGCGACCGCGCCCCCGCGCGGTGGTGATAATGCGGGCGCCGAGATCGGCCGCCCGGGCAACGGTGTCGTCCCCCGACCCGCCGTCGGCGACGATGATCTCGAGCTCGGGGATGGCGGCGCCGGCGTCGCGTGCGCTGCGCACGCCGTCGCGGACGGACTTGATGCAAGCGGGCAGATGGGCGGCCGCATCCAGCGTCGGAATGACGACACTCAGCAATACCGCGGATTCCTCGATGCGCATGATGTCTCCTGCAACCTCATCTGCTTTATATCGGGCGTCAAGACGGCCCGCAAATACCCTTGCCACGGAACGGCAACGGCGCGGGCCGCAACGCAGGCTAGGCGGGCCTGGTGAAGAAAACCTTAGCGCGCTTCGCCATATCCCTGAAACGTCATGCCCCGCGCAGGCGGGGCATCCATTAGGTGGATCGCCCGGTGATCCCCCGACCAAGCCGGGGGAGGGCGATAACGAATCAGAAAAAGCGATTCAGCCCTGAGAAAACGTGCGCTAGCGGCCGGGAGTGGCAATTCCCGTCCGACGTTCTTGATTTGTTCACAATTCTGCGGCATTATAAGAATATGGACATATTGCCCGATCTTCCCGGCGGCCAGCCGCTCAAGGGCCGGGGCGCGGTGTCCAACCGCACCGGCCGGTTCGAGCGCGAGGTGCGCCATCGCATCGACGACGGCTGGTCGAACGCCGGGCGCGGCGGCGGCACGCCGCCCGACCCCACCGACACCGCCACGGTGGAGGAGGTGCGACCGCGCACCCATGTCATCGTCGATGCGACGCGCAGCGCGCTGACCCGCAACACTTCCCCCGATATTCCCTTCGACCGTTCCATCAACCCCTATCGCGGCTGCGAACACGGCTGCGTCTACTGCTTCGCGCGGCCGACCCATGCCTACCTCGGCATGTCGCCGGGGCTCGACTTCGAGACCCGCATCCTCGCCAAGCCCGATGCGCCGCGCCTGCTGGTGCGCGAGCTGTCGCGCCGCAACTACCGCTGCCGGCCCATCGCCATGGGCACCAACACCGACCCGTACCAGCCGCTGGAACGCCGCCTGCACATCACCCGCGGCATCCTCCGCGTGCTGTCCGACTTCAACCACCCGGTCAGCATCGTCACCAAGTCCGACGGCGTGCTGGCCGATCTCGACCTCCTCGCCGACATGGCGGCGCGCAACCTGGCCAAGGTCTATCTCTCGGTCACGACGCTCGACGGCGGCCTCGCGCGCCGGCTGGAGCCGCGGGCGGCGGCACCGGCGAAGCGGCTGGCCGCGGTCCATGCGCTGGCCGAAGCGGGGGTGCCGGTCGGCGTCATGGTGGCGCCGGTGATCCCGGCACTGACCGATACGGAAATGGAATCGATCCTCGAGGCGGCGGCCGGTGCCGGCGCGCGCGAGGCCGGCTACATCCTGCTGCGCCTGCCGCTTGAGGTGAAGGACCTGTTCACCGAATGGCTGCGCGTCCATTACCCCGACCGTGCGGCCAGGGTGCTGTCGCTGGTGCGCGACACGCGCGGCGGCAACCTCAACGACGCGACGTTCGGACGGCGCATGCGCGGCCAGGGTCCCTACGCCGCGCTGATCGCCGCGCGCTTCAACGTCGCGGCGCGCCGCGTCGGGCTGATCAACGAGCGCGCCCGCGAGGGCATGACCGGACTGGATTGCACGCGCTTCGCGCCGCCGAAGACGCCGGCACGGCAGCTCGCCCTCTTCGAGGAATAAGTTCGAGGAATAATTTTCGTAAAATTTCTGTCCGTGCCGCGGCGTCGTCTTCGGCGTGCCACAATTATTGTGTTACGATAATAAATGGACGGACATACGGACCTCACCGGCATTGCTGTCGTCGGTCTGGCCGCGCTCTTGTGCGGCCTGGTGATGACGCGCCTGCGCCAGCCGGCCATCGTCGGTTACATCTTTGCCGGTATCCTGCTTGGCCCGACCGCCGCCGGGCTCGTCGCCAACGTCGAGCAGATCCGCCTGCTGGCCGAACTCGGCGTACTCATGCTGCTGTTCATGATCGGGCTCGAGCTGCCGGTCGCGTCTTTCATGAAGGTCTGGCGCGTGGCGCTGCTGGTCGTGCTCGGGCAGATCGCGGGGTTCCTGGCCATCGCCTGGGGCCTGGCGCAGCTGATGGGATGGCCGCCCGGCTTCACCGTGCTGCTCGCCTTCGCCGCGGCGCTGTCGTCCACCGCCGTCGCCATCAAGATGCTCGAGGACATCGGCGAGCGCGACACACAGACCGGGCGCATGTCCGTCGCGGTGCTGATCGCCCAGGACCTCGCCGTCGTGCCGATGATGCTGATCGTCAGCGGCATGGCCGGCAACGGCGTCACCACCGAGGTCGTCGGCAAGGTGCTGCTGTCGGGGGTGCTGCTCACCGGCCTGATCGTCTTCTTCGCGCGCAAGGGCCCGGTTTCCCTGCCCTTCGCCGAACGCATCGCCGCCCATCCCGAACTGCGCCCGGTCGCCGCGGTCGCCTGCTGCCTCGCCGCCGCATCGGCGGCCGGCCTGTTCGGGCTCTCGGCCGCCTACGGCGCCTTCCTGGTCGGGCTCGTCCTCGGCAACGTCAAGGGGGCGGACGGCCTGACCCAAGCGGCGAAGCCGATCGAAGGGCTGCTGATGATGGTGTTCTTCCTCTCGGTCGGCCTGCTCATCGACCTCAATTTCATCTGGGCCAACATCGGGCAGGTGCTGTCATGGCTCGCGGTCGTCACCGTGGTCAAGACGGTGCTCAACATCACGCTGTTCCGCCTGCTCGGCGAGGCGTGGCCGCGGGCCTTCCTCGCCGGGGTACTGCTCGGCCAGATCGGGGAGTTCTCGTTCCTGCTGGCCGCGCTGGGCGGCAGCGCCGGCATCGTGCCCCCCGACCAGGCGCCGCTCCTTGTCACGGTGGTGGCGCTGTCGCTGCTGATCAGTCCGTTGTGGCTCGCCACCGCGCGGCGCCTGCATCACGTGACGGCGCGCCGCGGCGCGACCCTCGGCACCGTGCTCGATTACCTCTACCGCGGCAGATTGCGGCATACCGCCGTGCAAGTCGGCCCCTACGCGCGCGCCGCCGTGAACAGCGCCGTGAACGGCGCCGGCAACATCGCCCGCAAGACCCGCGCGCGGCTGTCGCGCCGCCGCAAGGCCGGGGCCAACGACAATGCGGGATCGCCCAGGACATCCGGCGCGGACAAGGCCGCAGCGGAATCCGCCCCGCCGAAGGCGGTCCCGGCGGAACCGGCAGCGGCGGAAGTACCCGCATCTGATGCCCCCGCGGCCGACGCTCCGGCAACCGCGACCGATGTCGAGGTCCTGCCGCCCGAGGTCGCGCCGGAAGGCGGCGGGGACCGCAACCGTGCCTGACTACCGGCTCGAGGCGGCGCGGGGCGGCATCGTCTGCGGCATCGACGAGGCCGGGCGCGGGCCCTGGGCGGGACCGGTGGTGGCGGGGGCGGTGGTGGTGCTCGACATCAAGCGCCTGCCGCGCCGCCTGCGCCAGGACCTCGACGATTCCAAGAAGCTCACGGCCGGGCGGCGCGATGAACTGCTGGCGGACATGCTGGCCGCCCGTGCCGCCGGATGCCTCTGCTTCGCCATCGCCGCGGCCAGCGTGGGCGAGATCGACCGCTTCAACATCCTGCGCGCGACCTATCTCGCCATGCACCGGGCGGTGGCCCGGCTGCCGGTGGTGCCGGCCCATGCGCTGGTCGACGGCAACGGCTTGCCGCCGGAATTGCCCTGCCCCGCCTCCCCCGTGGTCGGCGGCGACGGGCTGTCGCTCTCCATCGCCGCCGCCTCGATCGTCGCCAAGGTCGCGCGTGACCGGCTGATGGCCAAGCTCGACGCCATCGTGCCGGGCTACGGGTTTGCCCGCAACGCGGGCTACGGGACACCCGAGCATTCCGCGGCGCTGGCGCGCCTCGGCGTCAGCCGGCA
Organism: Alphaproteobacteria bacterium; assembly: GCA_009380075.1. Lineage (GTDB taxonomy): Bacteria > Pseudomonadota > Alphaproteobacteria > SMXQ01 > SMXQ01 > WHSO01. The sequence continues at coordinate 19,534 of WHSO01000054.1, forward strand.
CCACCGCCGCAGTTTCGCGCCCGTCCGCCGGATGCTCGAGACTCCACAAGATGTTGTGTTGAATAATGGGGATAACGTCACGATCTAGTCAACCCATTGATTCATAAGAAAAAATCTTGACGGCACGCGCGCCCTGACTCACCTTGGGCGCATGCCCGGGGTATCTTCAAAAAACATCGGTGAAATCATTACCGGCGATTCGATCGAGGCCATGACCTGCCTCAAGGAAGGGTCGGTCGACATGATCTTCGCCGATCCGCCCTACAATCTGCAGTTGCCGGGGGAGCTCCTGCGCCCCAACAACACCCGCGTCGACGGTGTCGTCGAAAGCTGGGACCGCTTCACCGATTTCGCCGAATACGACGCTTTCACCCGTCGCTGGCTCTACGCCGCCCGGCGCGTGCTCAAGGATGACGGCACGTTGTGGGTGATCGGCACCTACCACAATATCTACCGCGTCGGCGCGATCCTCCAGGACATGGGATTCTGGATCCTCAACGACGTGGTCTGGCGCAAGGCCAACCCGATGCCGAACTTCCGCGGCCGGCGCTTCACCAACGCCCACGAGACGCTCCTGTGGTGCAGCAAGTCTCCCGCCGCCAAGGGTTATACGTTCAACTACGAAGCCATGAAGGCGATCAACGACGACCTGCAGATGCGGTCGGACTGGACGCTGCCGATCTGTTCAGGGGCCGAGCGGCTGAAGAAGGACGGTGCCAAGGCGCACCCGACCCAGAAGCCGGAGGCGCTTCTTTACCGCATCATGCTCGCCGCGACGAAACCCGGCGACGTAGTGCTGGATCCGTTCTTCGGCACCGGCACCACCGGCGCGGTCGCGAAGCGGCTCGGGCGCGGCTACATCGGCATCGAACGCGATCCCGCCTATGCCGCGCTGGCGACGAAACGCATCGACAAGGTCCAGCCGGTGGCGCCGGACATGCTGGAGGTGAGCGCCAAGCGGCGCGAGCCGCGCATCCCCTTCGGCTGGGTGGTGGAGCGCGGGCTGCTCAACGCCGGCGACATCCTGACCGACGCGCGCCGCCGCCACACCGCCAGGGTCCGCGCCGACGGCACCCTGGTCAGCGCCGACGTCACCGGATCGATCCACAAGGTCGGCGCCCATGTGCAGAAGCTCACCGCCTGCAACGGCTGGACTTTCTGGCATTTCCAGGCGGACAAGGGACCGGTGCCCATCGACGTGCTGCGCCGGCGCATCCGCGCCGAGATGATCGCGGGCGGGCTGATCCCGGATCCGGGCGGCGCCGAAGTCCCCGACAACGAGGCGGTGGAAGCCTAGCTGTCTCCCGCTTGCTGGGGTGCGCCCGGCATCAACGCGTCGTACCCCCGGGCATTGAATTCGATCAGGCAGAAGCCGTGGCCGAACGGATCGGCGAGGAGGGCGAGCCGGCCGTAAGGCTCGTCCTGCGGTTCGCGTTCGAGGCGCGCGCCGGCCGCAACCGATCGCGCGATCGCCGCGGCGATATCGTCCACCACGAAATCGAGATGCACGGGCGTCCAGTGCCGGTCGTAGCTGCGGCGCGCGCCGCCCGGCGCGGCGGCGCTGCCCGCGCCCTTCACCAGCAGGTACAGGCAGGTGGGACCGTGGCGCAGCTCGAGGAAATCGGGCTCCAGCCGGCGGCCGACCTCAAGGCCCAGTCCGTCGCGGTAGAAGGCGACGGCGCGATCGAGGTCGTCCACGTCGATGTTGATCAGAACGGCGCTGGTCATGGCGGCCTCCGTCGCGGCGCGGGCACCGTGCCCGCGGCAAGGACCTTCTTCATCACGCTGGGCAGCGCGTGGGTGCCGAGCGCATCGCGCGCCACCCATTTGACCCCGGCGCCGAAGCGGTCCGCGTCCTTCGCCCGGATCGTGGCGCAGCGGACCTCGAGCTCGAGACGGAAATGGCTGAAGATGTGGACGACGACCCCGGGCGCGACGCACCAGTCGGCGGCGACGGGCGCGACCGCGTCGGCCGCGCCGTCGGCGACCCAGTCGCTCGACGGCACCTCCCACATGCCGCCGAGGAGCCCCCTGTCCGCGCGCCGGCGCAGCAGCACCTCACCGGCCCGGTTGGCGCAGACCCAGGCGACGGCGCGGCGCGTCGGCCGCGCCGGCTTGCGCGCGCGGGCGGGCAACGCCACCGCGATTCCCTGCGCGCGGGCGGCGCAGGACATGTTCAGCGGGCACAGGATGCAGGCGGGTGACCGCGGCGTGCAGATGGTGGCGCCGAGGTCCATCATCGCCTGGGCGTAGTCGCCGGCGCGTTTATTTGGTGTCAATGTCGCCGCAAGGTCGCGCAGCCGCGGCTTGGCCCCGGGCAGCGGTTCGGTCACGGCGAAGAGCCGCGCGATGACGCGCTCGACGTTGCCGTCGACCACCGTTTCGGCGCGGCCGAAGGCGATCGCGGCAATGGCGGCGGCGGTATAGGGGCCGATGCCGGGCAGGCGCGCCAGCTCTCCAGCCCTGTCGGGGAAGCTCCCGCCGAGGTCGCGGGCCACGACCTCGGCGCAGGCCTTGAGGTTGCGGGCGCGGGCGTAATAGCCGAGACCCTGCCATTCGGCCAGCACCGCGTCGAGCGGCGCGGCGGCGAGGCTGGCGACGTCGGGCCAGCGCGCGACGAAGCGATCGAAATAGAGACCGACGGCGGCGACCGTGGTCTGCTGCAGCATGATCTCCGACAGCCACACGCGATAGGGATCGGGCGTTTCGCCCGGGAGCGCCCGCCACGGCAGCGCCCGCCGCGCCCGGTCGTACCACGCCAGCAGCCGGCGGACGTGATCCCTGCGCACAGGCGCAACGCCGTTGGCAACGGCGGCTTTCGGCGGCGGAGGGGTCGAGGCTTTGCGGCGGCGCATTTCCGGTCCATCATGGCGCCGAAACGCGCGCCGCGGAAGGGCCCCGGCGGAGACCTTGATACCGATGAACGACAGTACGAACGGCGCCGTGCGGAAGCGGCGCGGGATGACCACCCTGGGCCAGAGCATCGGCCGAATCGCCTCGCCCGCCATGCGCCGGCGCGGATTCGCCGAAGCCACGATCATCACCGGCTGGGACACCATCGTCGGCCGGCCGTTGTGCGAGCATACCCAGCCGTCGCGCATCGTCTTCCCCCGCGGCCAACGCCAAGGCGGCACCCTGCACCTGCTGGTGTCGGGCGCCTTCGCGCCCGACGTGCAGCATCTCGCGCCACAGATCATCGAACGCATCAACGGCCATTTCGGCTACGGCGCCATTGCGCGGCTGGAGCTGCATCACGGCCGCCTCAATCCCGCCGAGCACGGCGCCGCCCTGCGCACGGCCCCGGCGCCGGAGCCGCCACCGGCCCTGTGTGCGGCCATCGCCCGGGTCGGCGACGAACGGCTGGGCACGGCGCTCGGCCGCCTCGCCCGCGCCCGCGAGTCCGCCCGCGCGGTAGACGAGGGAAAATCCGGCGGCGGGCCGCGTCCCCGTTCTTCCGCACCGGGCCGCCGGGACGGGCGCTGAAGCGACCGGACGGCCTTTTCCCGAAGCGCGAAGGGCACATTTTTCCTGTGGATGGTTCGGTTTAATCGCTGGACGGAATCGCGCGGCCGACGCTATATTTTGTGGCTAGGGAGTCGCTATGCGTAACATATTGATTATTCTGGGGGGCGTTGCCGTCCTCGCCGTGGCCGCGGTCGGCATCTACCAGTGGCAGGCCGGATCGGGTCCGGGGGGCGTGCCGTCGCCGTCCTCCCCGGGCCAGGCGAATGCAAACGCCACCGCCGAGGAGATCGCCAGGGCCAAGGGCATCCAGGCCGACGACCTCGTCCTCG
>WHSO01000020.1 GCA_009380075.1 Alphaproteobacteria bacterium
CTTGGTGGCGCCGGACCCCTTGGCACGCGCCGTGGCGATGTCGACGACCTCGACCGCGTCGGGATCGAGCCTGAGCGGCTCCACGTCCACGCGGCGCACCGGCATGCGCGGGTCGAAGGCGGCCATCTGCAGCAGCTCGAGGTCCTCGCCCTCGCTCGCGCTCTCGAACCAGTATTGCTCGCCCGCCGGCAAGAGGATGCCCTCGTGCGGGCCGAACTCGCCGATCACCGCGTCGCCGGGGCCGTAGAACCGCACCCGGCCCTTGAGCACCATCCAGAAGCCGTCCATGCCGTCATGGGAATGGAGGTTGTTCTCGCCGCCCGAACGCACCACCTGGATGCGGCCACGGATGAGCCGGCTCTTGGCCAGCTCGATGATCATCTTGTCGCCCGACAGCGTATCGGGCTTCCTGTAGCTGAACGTGACGTAGCCGGACGCGGTGCCCGGCTTGCCGGAAGGGGCAGCCGTCATGGGCGATCTCCTGTTCGATGAGCTGAGCGATTATCCTGGTGCCGAAGGTCCCTGGTACATGGCCGTCCCGCACCCAAAAGGCATGGTGGAGGCCGATCTGCGCCTCCCGCGGGAGCGCCCGCACTATAGCGTTTCGCCTCCGGGGCGCCACAAAAAAGAGGCCGCGTTTTTGGTGCCGGACGGTGTGCGCCTGGGCCCTATTGCGCGGCGACGGCGCCGCCGCCACGGGCCTGGATGATGCGCTCGGCCTCCTTGCCGCTGATCTCCACCAGGTGGTCGAAGGCCATGGTGAAGCTGCCGAGCCCGAGCGTCGCCGAACGCAGTTCGATGATCAGGTCGGACAGCTCCGCCTGGGGCATATGGGCCGTCACCTCGTCCCAGCCGGGCCAGCCCGGCCTGGCGTCGAAGCCGAGGATGCGGCCGCGGCGGCTGGAGACGATGGTGTTCGCCTTGCTGGTGAATTCCGACGGCACCGAGATCGTCACTGCGCAGATCGGCTCCAGAAGGACCGGATCGCACTTCGGCAGGCCCTCGCTCATGGCGATGCGGGCGGCCTGCTTGAACGCCGCTTCCGACGAATCGACCGAATGGTAGGTGCCGTCGGTGAGCGTCACCGCGATGTCCACCACCGGGAAACCCAGCGGGCCGCGCACGAGGTAGTCCTTTACGCCATCCTCCACCGCCGGGATGTACTGGCGCGGGATATGGCCGCCGAAGATCTTGTCCTCGAAGACGAAGCCCTTGCCGCGCGGCAGAGGGCGGATCTCGACGTGGATGTCGCCGAACTGCCCGTGGCCGCCGGTCTGGCGCTTGAAGCGGCCGTGCTCGGCGACCGACTTGCGGATGGTTTCCTTGTAGGGCACGTCGGGGCGCCCGCGCGTGGTCTTGAGGTTGTATTTGCTGGCCAGCCGGTCGAAGGCGAGGGAGAGATGCATCTCGCCCTGGCCCTGGAGCAGCATCTGCTGGGTATCGGCGACGTGGACGACCGACAAAGCGCGGTCCTCCTCGCACAGCTTGTGCAGCGCGCCGGACAGCTTGACGTCGTCGGCCCGGTTCTCGGTGCCGATGACCTGGGCGAAGACCGGCGACAGCGGATCGGGCCAGCCGAGGATCTCGACCGCCGCTCCCGACGGCGTCAGCACCGCGCCGGCATGGACCTCCTCCATGCGGCCGAAGGCGACCACGTCGCCGGCCCCGGCAGCGGCGAGCTTCGACGTCTCCACCCCCTGCACCCGCAGCACGCCCGACACGCGCACCCCGCCCAGCGTTTCGCCGTCCTTGATGGTGCCGCGGAAGACGCGGGCCAGCGCCAGCTTGCCGACATGGGGCACGAAGGCGGTCTTGAATACCTGGGCCAGCGCCTCGCCCTCCGCGTCGATCCCCTTGCGCGCGGCGGTGACGGAAACGTCGGGAGTCTCGTGGCGCAGGAGCTTGAGAAGGCGGCGCACGCCGTGGTCGTGCTGCGCCGCGCCGAGGACCACCGGCACGATCAGGTTCTGGGCGAGGTCGTGGGCGAGGTCGGCGTAGACCTCGCTCTTTTCCGGCGTCGTGTCCTCGATCAGCTTTTCCAGCAGCTTGTCGTCGAAGTCGGCCAGCGATTCGAGCATCTCCGCCCGCGCCTCGCCGGTGCGCGCCGTCATGTCGTCGGGCAGCGGGATGAGATCCGACGCCTCGCCCTCCTTGTAGTGGTAGGCACGCTCGCTCACGAGGTCATAGTAGCCGGTGACGCCGTCGCCTTCGCGAATCGGCACCTGGCGCAGCACCAACGGCAGCTTGGACCGGTTCTGCAGTTCGGACAGCACGTCGCGAACGCGGTTTTCGGTATTGTCGATCTTGTTGATGAACAGCACGTGGGGCACGCCGATGTCTTCGAGATAGCGCAGAACAGGTGCGACCACCGCGGCGCGGTCGATCTCCGGCTCGCACACCACCACCGCGGCATCGGCCACGCTGAGCGCATCCATCGCTTCCTGGAGCAGTTCCACCGAGCCGGGGCAGTCCAGGAAACGCCACTGATCGCCCATGAATTCGCCGTGGGCGACGTTGACTTCGACCCCCATCTGGCGCGCCCTGGCCTCGGCCGAGGTATCGCCGACGGTGGTGCCGTCCTTGACCGTGCCCTTGCGGTGGCGCGTGCCGGAGACGTAGAGAAGACTTTCGAGCAGCGTCGTCTTGCCGCTGAGGTAGGGTCCAACCAGGGCGACACATCTTGGCGCCGTGGATTGCGCTTCGCTCATCAAGCTCTCCCGTTGTTGGCCGGGACCAGGCTCGCGGGCGGCTGGGGGCGCCCCTGGAACGCGACGCCCTGCGCGCGTCGGGGCTCGATCAACCGCGCGGCCCGAAACCGACGGTTTTCTTTCGCTGATCAAGTCTCCCCCGGGTGCGGCGGTGGATGCAACCGGATTCGCCCCCTACCCGCCATCTCGCAAGGAAATTACCGGCGGCGCGGTGCGGGGCCCCCGGGTTTGCGTCAGCCAGGGAGCTGCACAGGACCGACAAGCAGGCGGTGCTTTTCGGACCACAGGCGTTCCCGTCAGAAGCGGAGAAAACGTTTGCCTGGGGAACGGGTGGCGGAACATCGGCAGCCCGCCAAAGCTCGCCACTCGATCTTGGCTCCGGGGCGCTCACCAACTGGTCACGTGCTCCCAGGTGCCAACCATGCTCTGCTGGGATTACCTGTTGGATATACGGGATCGACATGACGATGCGTCTCGTGAGGGAACGGCCGCCGTTGCTGCCCGAAGTGTCGCCTCAGGTGAGTCTGCATTTCCTGGACGATGACGGGCTCCTGTTTGATGCAGCGGAGCGGCGGCTCTATGCCCTCAACACGGTTGCGACCTTCATCTGGTGCTGTCTTGAGGAAGCTTTCGGGCGTGACGAGACCCTGGAGCGGCTTGAGCGCAGCTTCGGCTTCTCCCTTGCCGAGGCGGACACGCACCTCGCCGGCATCCTCGCCGAGTGGCGTGAGCTTGGATTATTGGCAGAATCGGCGCCCAAGAGTGAGACCGCATCGGCCAATTCCCCGCCCCAAGGGATACCGCGCTATGTGAACAACGTGTCGGGGACGGGTCCGGTCTACCGCCTGCTCGACCTGCACTTCTCAGTTCGGGGTTCGCCGACCGCACTGGTGGATGATCTCGTGCCGCTCCTTGAACCGCTGCGGGTGGCGCCGCTTGCGGACGAAGTCCTGCTGCTCGAGCTCGTCGAAGGCGAGCAGGGGCTCGCCGTAATAAGCGGCCAACGTACACTCGCCCGCTGCGCCCGGCGCGACGAACTCGTTCCCTTGGTCAAAGGCAGCCTGGTGCAACTCGCACTCGAGCGGAGCGGCGACTTACTCGGGCTTCATGCAGCGAGCGCCAGTCTTGGCGGCCGGTGCGTGCTCCTACCCGGGGTCTCCGGTAGTGGCAAGAGTACGCTGGCCGGTGCACTCGCCGCGCGCGGCATACCCCTCCTCGGCGACGACAATGTCGTCCTCGCCGCCGAGACGCTTGAAGCGCGCCCCATCCCCTTCGGCATCTGCCTCAAGCAGGATGGATGGGACCTGCATCGTGCCGCGTTCCCTTTTCTCGACACATTGTCCGTGTACCGCCGTTTCGACGGCAAAAGGCTGCGCTACATCATACCGCCCGGCGACGGGGTACTGGTCGAGCCGGACCATCGCGAGCCGGTCGGCGCGATCGTCTTTCCCTGCCGCACAGGGCAGGAAACGGCCGAAATCGTCCCCATCCCCCGGACGCAGGCGCTTGCCCGTCTCTTCAGCGGTTGCTGTCCGCTCGGCCCCGCCCTCGACCACGACAAGGTGGCACGCCTCGTCGCCTGGACTCGGGGCGTTTACTGCGGCGAGTTGCACTTCGGTCCGCTCGACGCGGCGGTAGATGCGCTGCTGAGGCTACGGTCATGTTTCCCTTGAGCTCGGCCCAGCGCGCGGTCGTCGACGTGCTGCGGCCGAATGCCGGAGGAGCAGACGCCGCGTGGCGGCAGACGAGGATTGACTGGCACAAGGCGCTTTCCTATGCGAATGCGCATTATCTCGTGCCAGCGCTCTATTCGTCGCTCAGAAAGGCCGGCTACCTTACTGATTTGCCGCCCGATGTCCGCGACTATCTCGCGCTGCTCCATCGCAGCAACAGCGTGCGGAACGGGCGTCTGGCGGCACAGGCGCGAGAACTCGTGACCGGACTCAACGAGGGCGGCATCAGGCCCATGCTGCTGAAGGGCGGGCTGGCGCTGGTCGACAATCATTACGATGATCCGGCCGAGCGCATGCTGAGCGACCTCGATGTTCTGATACCCGTCGGTAGCATAGAGTCGGCGCTGCGATCACTAGACGCCCTAGGCTACGCCGTCCTCACTCTCTCTCTGCCCGGCGATCATGCCTATGCCAATTTCGGGCGCGACGGCGATGCGGGGGCTGTCGACCTCCATGTCGAACTGATCGACGCCCACTATCTGCTCGGCGCGCGCGAGGTCTGGCAGCGGGCGCGACCGGTTTCCTGGGAGGGCGCGCACCTATTCCTTCCGTCCGCGACGGATGCCCTCCTCCATAACCTTCTGCATGCACAAGTGCATTATCTTGGGGGCTACTACCGGGGCGAGATAGAGCTGCGGCAGCTCTACGACTTTGTGGCGATCGCTCGCCATGGCGGCGGCGACGTTGACTGGCGCTTCATCACGGAACGACTCACCTTGCATCGCCTCCTTATACCGTTGCAGTCTTACGTGTTGGCGGCAAACTGTCTTTTCGGGCTACCGTGGCCGTTCGAACAGAGGCCGCGTTGGCGCGCGCGCATGCATTTCCGCCGCTGCCTCATCCAGCAGCGCCTGCCGCGACTGGCACAGGCAAATGTTCCTTGGGCCAATCTTCGCAACGATTTTGCCCGTCACCGCATGGACAGACTCTACGAGCCTCGGCACCCGCTCGTCCTGCGATGGCTGCAACACGCGCTGGGAACCCTGCAAAAAGGTGGCCTCCGCCTCGCGGTCGACCGCCTTATTCGCACGCGCTGAGATGCCTGCCTATAACCGCCATGCGAGGGGAAGAAGGACAGACCGGTGATGACCGGAGAAAGTCCAGCAAAGCGCCGGCTTTCCCCGGTTCATCAAGCCATAAAGCTTATATTAACGCACTTCGTCGGCGGACTTTTGGGGGGCGTTCGGCGAAGAGTTGCTACCGGAATTGCCCGGCACGCCGTCCCCGCCACCATTGCCGAAGCCATTGTTGCTGGCCATGGCGTAGTTTCGCTTCGCGTCGGCCAGCATCAGCGCCATCGCCGGTGGTGTCGCTACGGCAAACTTACCGCAGGCTAAGAGAAACCGTCGCCGAGCCTCGACGACCTCGTCATTTGTTTCCGGTTTAAGAGGCATATTCTCCTCCTCTTTTTGCAGTAATTGCTCCCGTCGCCTATTTAAAATTTTACCAAACATAATCTCGCATAAGCGTGATCATCCTGTGTCTTTCGGGGACAGTCCGGGAAACCAAGAAGTCCCTGAAAAGAAGTCTCTTTTAGTAGACGCGGCGCAGCAGGCAAAAACCGGCAGCCCGGGCCGGAGCCGATAACATAGCCGGGTAGTGAGTTACGGAGTGAGGCTGCTCAGGCGAGGCTCTGGCACGCGCGCTGGATGCGCCGGCAGGCGTCTTCCAGCACCGCGAGCGAGGTCGCATAGGAAATGCGGAAGCAGGGGGACAGGCCGAAGGCCGCGCCCTGGACGACGGCGACGCCTTCGGTTTCGAGCAGCCAAGTGGCGACCGCCGAATCGTCGGCCAGCACCTTGCCGTCCCGGGTTTCCCGGCCGATCAGGCCGGAGCAGTCGGGATAGACGTAGAACGCGCCCTGCGGCGTCGGGCAGGTGATGCCCGGTGCGTCGTTGAGCATGGCGACGACGCGGTCGCGGCGGCTGCGGAACGCCTCGCGCCAGGCGGGGAGGAAATCCTGGGGGCCGTTGAGCGCCTCGACCGAGGCGGCCTGGCTGATCGAGCACGGGTTCGAGGTCGACTGGGACTGGATCGTGCCCATGGCCCTGATCAGCTCCTTCGGGCCGGCGGCGTAGCCGATGCGCCAGCCGGTCATGGCATAGGCCTTGGACACGCCGTTCATGGTGAGCGTCCGCTCGTACAGCCTGGGCGCGACCTGGGCGATGGTGGTGAATTCGAAGTTGTCGTAGACGAGGTGCTCGTAGATGTCGTCGGTCAGGATCCAGACCTGGGGGCTGCGCTCCAGCACCTCGGCCAGGGCCTGCAGCTCGGCGCGGCTGTAGGCGGCGCCGGTCGGGTTCGACGGCGAATTCAGGATCAGCCACTTGGTCTTCGGCCCGATCGCGGCCTCGAGCTGCGCCGGCGTGATCTTGAAGCCCTGGTTGATGCCGGCTTCGATGAACACCGGCGTGCCGCCCGCCAGCAGCACGATGTCGGGATAGCTCACCCAGTAGGGCGCGGGCACGATCACCTCGTCGCCCGGGTTCAGGGTCGCCATCATGGCGTTGTAGATGACGTGCTTGCCGCCGCAGGCGATGGTGACCTGCTCCGGCGCGTAGTCGAGGCCGTTCTCGCGCTTGAATTTGGCGCAGACCGCCTTTTTCAGCGCCGGCGTGCCGTCGGCCGCGGTGTACTTGGTTTCCCCCCGCGCCATGGCGGCACTGGCGGCGGCCTTGATGTGTTCGGGGGTGTCGAAATCGGGCTCCCCGGCGCCGAGGCCGATGACGTCGCGGCCCTGGGCCTTCAGTTCCGCCGCCAGCGCGGTGACGGCCATGGTCGGGGACGGTTTGATGGCGGAGAGGCGGGACGCAAGGAAACGCGGCGGCAGCGGCATGGCGGCGACAATCCCGACAACGGGTGACTGATGCGCGCCAAGCTACGCAAAGCCGCGCAACCGCGCAACCGGGTAACCGGTGGCGGCGCGATTTTGATGTAACGGACGTGCGGCGCCCGGGCCGCGCGGCCGGCTCAAGCCGCGGTGCCGGCCCCCGCCGCCGCGCGCGCCGCGGTGATACGGCGCCAGCCCGTGCGCGCCAGCGCCAGCACCAGCACGATCGCCGCGCCGATGGCCACGCCCCAGGCGGGACGGAAGGCGATTACGGCGAAATTGGCCTCGAGAACCATGAGCGGGTTGACGCCAAGCTTGATCGCGTAATACCCCGCCTCCCCCAGCGCCGTCGTCACCGCCGAGGCGGCGCCGATGACCGCCAGCGCGACGCCGCCCGGCCGGCGCCGGCCGAGCCGGCGCGAGTACATCCGCGCCGCCATCAGCCACAGATAGAACCCCATCATCAGGATCGGTTCGGTGACGGTGGCCTTCGACTGCATGAAGAAATGCACGGAGGCAAGGATTGCGATGACGTAGATGATGCGGTGCAGCTTCTGCCAGCGCGGGCCGAGGCGGTGCATCCAGCCGTCGGTCGAGGTCGCGGCGAGGACGGCGAGGCCGACCAGTCCGACAAAACCGATGGTGAGGTAGATGCGCTTGACGATTTCGGTCGCGACAAACAGCAGGGCCCACTTCTCCTGCACCACGTAGAGCGTGATATGGGCGAAGCCATAGGCGAAGGCGGCGACGCCGATCATGCGGCGCACCTCGATCAGGCGGGTCAGGCCGAGGGATTCGCGCAGCGGCGTCACCGCCAGCGACACGAACAGCAGGCGGATCATCCACCGCCCAACCTCGCGCACCGCGGCGTTGGCCGGCCGGCCGCCCAGGTTGCCCATGATGTAGTCCGCCACGAGGAAAGCCCCCGGCACGAACAGCGCCAGGAACACCGCGAGCTTGAACCACGACAGGCGTCCGCTGTAATCGTGCCACGGCCACACGGGCCCAGTCCTCCTCCTGCTTCACGTCGGCTGACGTCCACGGCGCCCTATGTAGCAGCAGAACGGGCGCCGCAGGCTTCAAAATCCCGCGAGGCGCCGTGAACGACCGCCAAGCGACGTGCCGCCGCATCTTCCCCTGCATCGCTGGCACGCGGAGGGCAGGGCCTCGACTCCGCCTTGGCAAAGACCTAGATTATGCGGGTCATGAAACTTATGGCACGGCTCCTGTTCATCGGCGTGATTATGGCCCTTGCGGCCGGAAGCGTCGTTCATGCGGCCGACATGTCCGGCATGAGTGCCAACATGGCCGCGATGACGGACGGCATGGCCCCCGACTGCAACGGCTGCAGCAGCGAAGGCGATAACGGCACGGTTGAAAAGGCCTGCCCCGATGTCTGCGTGACGCCGGCCGTCGCCGTTCTTCCCGCGGCAGCGACGATCGCCGCCCGGGATTCGGACGATGCCGGTTTTCACGTGGCAGGGCTGATCGCCGGTCCGTCCGGCCCGCCCGATCCCTACCCTCCCAAACCAGCCCTGAACTGACGACGCCCCCGGCGGGCGACGTTCCTCCCGCGGCCAACGCGCGGCGGGGGGCGGCGGTATGCCGGCATCCCTGCGGCACGGCCCAAGGTCGCCGGACGTTCCAACCGTTCAGGACTGCGAATATGAGCATTGTCGATCATGCCGCATGGACACGGCGCGGCTTCCTCACGGGCATGGGCACCGCCGTCCTGCTGGCAGGGCTGCCGGGCGGCACGGGTCCGACGGCGGCGGCCACGCGGGACTTCCGGCTTCGGGCCGGCGTGTCGAAGACGCGCCTTCTTCCCGAGCCCGGCGCCGAGACGGAGGTGTGGAGCTACAACGGCCGCGTTCCCGGCCCGGCCCTTCGCGTGCGGCAGGGCGAGCGCGTTCGCGTGGCGGTGGCGAACGGCCTGGCCGAGGAAACGACCGTCCATTGGCACGGGCTGCGCCTTCCCAACCGCATGGACGGCGTTCCCCACCTGACCCAGAAACCGATCGCTCCGGGAGAAAACTTCGTTTACGAGTTCGATGCCCCCGACGCGGGGACCTTCTGGTATCACCCCCATCAGCGCAGCTTCGAGCAGGTCGGGCGCGGACTCTACGGCCCGCTGATCGTGGAGGAGCGCGAGCCGCCCGCCGTCGATCGCGACCTGACGTGGGTGCTCGACGACTGGCGCCTCCTTCCCTCCGCCCAGATCAGCGACGACTTCGGCCATTTCCACGACGTCAGCCACAGCGGCCGCCTCGGCAACATCGCGACGATCAACGGGCGCGTTCCCGAGACCTTCGCGGTGCGGGCGGGGGAACGCATCCGCCTGCGTCTCATCAACGCGGCCAACGCCCGCATCTTCGGGCTGGAGTTCGCGGAACACCGGCCCTGGATCATCGCCTTCGACGGCCAGCCCGTGGAGCCGCATGAGCCCGAAGGCGGTCGCATCGTCCTCGGCCCCGCCATGCGGGTGGATATCGTCCTCGACATGACCGGGCCTCCGGGAGGGCGCTTCGGCGTCACCGACTCCTTCTACCGCGGGATGGGCTACCGTCTGGTCGAGATGGTCTACGCCGATACGGCGCTCCGGCCACGGCCGCCCGATGGCCCCATCGCCCTGCCGTCGAACCCGCTGGCCGAACCCGACATCGCCGGCGCCAAGCGGCACGAGATCATCTTCGGCGGCGGCATGATGGGGATGATGCAAGGCGCCCGTGTCGACGGGAAATGGACCGATATCCGCACGATGGCGCGCCAGGGACTCCTATGGGCGATCAACGGCGTGGCGGCAGCCGGCCACGTGCTCGAGCCCTTGGCCGCACTCAGGCGCGGCAGCTCGCACGTCCTCGCCATGACCAACGATACCGCCTGGCACCACCCGATCCATCTGCACGGGCATTCGTTCCGCGTTCTCAGCCGCAACGGCGTACCCACCCGCCGCCGCGAGTGGCAGGATACGGTGCTCATGAACCCACGCGAGAGGGTCGATATCGCTTTTGTCGCCGACAACCCCGGCGACTGGATGTTCCACTGCCATGTCCTCGAACACCAGGCCGCCGGGATGACGGGCGTCATCCGGGTCGCCTGAACAGAAGGAGTGATCGATATGAGGAAAATTTTCGCTGTTCTCACCATTGCCATGATGCTGATCGGTTCAAACGTGACGGTCGCCGACGAGCCTTCCCGGCATGCCACGCTCTACCGGAATCCCGAGTGCGGCTGCTGCGAAGCCTACGCGGAATACCTCCGCAAGAACGGCTTCAGCGTGACCGTGAAGCTGACCCACAGCCTCCCGCTGATCAAGCGCCAGCATAACGTGCAGCGTGAACTCGAAGGCTGCCACACGACGCTGGTCGGCGGCTACGTCGTGGAAGGGCACGTCCCCGTCGGGACGATCAACCGGCTTCTTTCGGAGCGTCCCGCAATCAGGGGAATTTCCCTCCCTGGCATGCCGGAGGGATCGCCCGGCATGAGCGGACCGAAGCGCGAGCCCTTCACGATCTACGAAATTACCGACGGTTCGCCCCGAGTTTACGCGGTCGAATGAAGAGCCCCGCCCAAAAGCGTCCGACGGGTCGCGCATATCTCTTGATTCTTGGCAGCGTCTTGATCGTCACGGCGGCCATCGTCACATGGATAATGTGGCCGAGGGGACCGACCGGCCGCGCCGATCCCGACGACGCCGGGCAGGTCGCCCGTGGCGGCATGGTTTACCGACAGTATTGCGCGAGCTGCCACGGCGCAAAACTCGAGGGCCAGCCCGAATGGCGCATCCGCAAGCCGGACGGGAAGCTTCCCGCGCCGCCGCACGATGAAACCGGCCACACGTGGCATCACCCGGATGGGGATCTCTTTCTCCTGACCAGGCACGGCCTGCGGCCGCCTCTGGCGCCCAACGGCTACAAGAGCGATATGCCGGCGTTCGAGGGCACCCTCGCCGATGAGGACATCTGGGCAGTGCTGGCCTTCATCAAGAATTCCTGGCCGCCCAGGATCCGGGCCCTCCAGCGCGCCCGCGACGAAGCGGCGCGACGGCGATGACGGGACTCCGGCACATGAAGCAGTGGCTGGGGACGACCATACGCACGGTGAAGAATCCGGTGCTGGAAAACTGGAACAGCGGAGATCAGATCATGACGCTATCGACACGTGACAAGAATCCGCCCCTGCGGGCGACGGGAATGCGGCGAACGGCGCGGATGCTGTTTGCCGTCCTTGCGCTCTCGGTTTTTCCAAGCCCGTCGTTCGCGCACCACCCAGGCGAGAATCTCGACACCCTGCTGGGCAGCAAGGAAAAGTACTTCCAGGCCATCGACAGGGCGGCGCCCGATTTCGGGCTGCGAAATGCCGACGGCGGAGCGGTCGCGCTCGCCGACTTCCGGGACAAGATCGTGGTGTTGAATTTCATCTATGCCAAATGTCCCGACGTTTGCCCTCTCCACGCGGAAAAGATCGCCGATGTCCAGGGCATGATCAACGCCACGCCCATGCGGGACGTCGTGCAGTTCATCACCGTCACCACCGACCCCGGGAGCGATACACCCGACGTGCTGAAGACCTACGGACCGACACATGGCCTGGAACCGTCGAACTGGATGTTCCTGACGATCGGCCCGGAGCTGCGCGAGGACGCGACGAGGAAACTGGCGGAGGCCTATGGTCACAAGTTCGTCAAATCCAGGGATGGTTATCAGACTCACGGGGTGGTCACGCATATCATCGACCGGGGCGGTCGATGGGCGGCGAATTTTCACGGCCTGCGTTTCGCCTCCGTTAACATGGTCGTTTACATCAACGGTTTGACGAATGAGACCGGGAGCTCCAGTGCGGGGGATGACGGAACCTTCTGGGACCGCGTAAGGAGATTTTTCCGGTAACGCTGACCAAGGCGCGAAAGCGGTACGGGCCCGGTGCGGCTTCCGGCCTTTTTTGGTGTTCTTAACCTTTTTGGTGTTTAATCCGGCCGTTGCTTACCAATTCAGGAGGAACCCGTGTTCACACGGACAGCTTTGGCCCTCATGCTGACGTTGCTGGTGGTCTTGCCCGCGACGGCGCAGGACTACAAGAGCGCGCGCGCCGCCATGAAGCGCGGCGACTACGCCGCGGCGCTGAAGGAGTTGCAACCCCTCGCCGGCAAGGGGATGTCGATGGCCCAGCACGACCTCGGCACCCTGTATGCCAAGGGCCAGGGTGTCACACGGAACGACGCCGTCGCGGCGCGGTGGTTCCAAAGGGCCGCGGAAGGGGGACACACCAACGCCAAGTATCTCCTCGGCACGATGTATTACAGGGGACGTGGCGTGCCCCAGGACCTCGTCGGGGCGCATATGTGGCTCAGCCTTGCGGCCGAGCGTGGCTCGAAGCCCGCGGCGGACGAGTTGCTCCGCGTCGGCCGGCGGATGAACGCCGCGCAACTCAAGGAAGCGCAGACGAAGAAGGTCGCCTGGCAAAACAAGCACGAACGCGGAGGGCGCCGATAGACAGGCGACGCGCTCGTCCTGTCCGCGCGGGGCCGCCCGGCGCGCCGATGGACGGCGGGGTCGCGACGCCATAGCATCTTCCCGCAATAACCGGGCCGCAATAACCGGGAGGACAAATCGTGGCGACCTTCGTTCTCATCCATGGTTCGTACCAGGGCGGCTGGATCTGGAAGCCGGTGGCGGCGCGCCTGCGCCGCGACGGGCATCTGGTCTTCGCGCCGAGCCTCGACGGCTGCGGCGAGCGGGCCGCCCAGCAGAGACCCGGCATCACCACCGAAACCCAGGCGGGGGAGGTCGCGGGATTCCTCTGGGCCGAGGACCTGCGGGACGTCATCCTGGTGGGCGCGTCCTCGGGCGGCATGGTAATGGCCAAGACGGCGGAGCTTGCACGCGAGCGCGTCGCCCGGCTGGTCTTTCTCGATGCGCTGGCGCTGCGGCACGGCGAATGCATACGCGACATCGTCGCGGGCAGCATGCGGGTGCGGACCGAATACGCATCGGGGCCGACGCGCGACGAACGCCTGCAGCGGTTTCTTCTCGACATGGATCCCGACCTCGCCGAATGGGCGGCCGACCGCTCCACCCTGCACCCGATCGGCGTCTCCACCGAGCCGTGGAACTGGAGAAGTTCTGGACCCAGACGTGGGACGTGTCGGTGGTCTTCTGCCGCCGGGCCGGAAAGCCGGGGGAGGCCCACCAGCGCCGCACCGCCGAGGCGCTCGGCGCCCGCTGGCACGAGCTCGACACCGGCCACTACCCGATGCTGAGCATGCCCGACGACGTCACGCGACTCCTCGTCCACGGGTAACCGCGGGAAATCCTCGTTTTGCCGACACCGACGGGAACGGACGTCGCTAGGCCCGTTACGGCGAAGCGGCTCCGTCGCGCGGCAGGAAGGCGCGGATCATATCCATCGGCAGCGGGAAAATGATGGTCGACGCGTTTTCCGCGGCGATCGATGAAAGCGTGGTGAGATAGCGCAACTGCATCGCCGCCGGGTTCTGCGACAGGATTTCGCCGGCGGCGCGGAACTGCTCGGCCGCCTGCGCCTCGCCCTGGGCGTCGATGACCTTGGCCCGGCGCAGCCGCTCGGCCATGGCCTGGCGCGCGATCGCGCGGATCATGCTTTCGTCGAGGTCCACATGCTTGACCTCGACGTTGCTGACCTTGATTCCCCAGGCGTCGGTCTGCTCGTCGAGGATGCGCTGCAGGTCGGCATTCAGCCTTTCACGGTCGGCCAGCATTTCGTCCAGCTCGTGCTGGCCGAGGACGGACCGGAGTGTGGTCTGCGAGAGCTGGCTGGTCGCCATCATGAAGTCCTCGACCTGGATGATCGCCTTCTGCGCGTCGATAACGCGGAAATAGACCACCGCGTTCACCTTCACCGACACGTTGTCGCGCGAGATCACGTCCTGCTCGGGCACGTCGTGGACACGGGTCCGCAGATCGACCCGGACCATCGACTGGATGACCGGGATGACGATGATCAGTCCCGGTCCTTTCAGCTTCCAGAACCGCCCGAGCAGGAAGATGACACCGCGTTCGTACTCGCGCAGGATCTTCAGCGACGCGGCAAGGATGATCAGCGGAACCAGGATGACGAGAATCCACAGTTCATTGGCGAGCGCTTGCATGGATTACCTCCCGTTGGGTTGCGGCTCGACGTCGAGCGTCAAACCATCGACCTGAACGACCCTGACCGGCTGGCCGGGCTGTAATGGTGAACGGGAACGGGCGCGCCACAGTTCGCCGTGGACCCGCACGCTGCCGGCGCCGCCGGACCAGTCGACGACGGTCCCGCGGCTGCCGATCATTTCCTCCGGCCCGGAGACGACGGCCATTCGGCGCGACCGCGCCAGCATCAGGACGGTCATCAGCATGATGCCTGACCCCATGGCGGCGACCGTGCCAATCAGCCACCACGAGATGCCGAAGCCCGGCGCGTCGGTATCGAACAGGATGACCGAGCCGATGACGAACGCGACGATGCCGCCGAACCCGAGCACCCCGAAGCTCGGCAGGAAGGTCTCGGCGACGATCAACGCGATGCCGAGGAGCGTGAGGGCGAGCCCGGCGTAGTTGACGGGCAGAAGCTGCAAGGCATAGAGCCCGAGCAGGAGGGATATGCCGCCGGTCACGCCCGGCACGAGCGTGCCGGGGGCGTAAAATTCGAGGATCAGCCCGTAGACGCCGATCATCAGCAGGATGTAGGCGACGTTGGGGTTGGTGATAATGCTGAGGAACTCGATCCGCCAGTCTGGCGCGAAACGAACCAGCGCCAGTTCCTTTGTGTCGAGTTTCTGTTCTTTGCCGAGCACGGTGACCGCGCGCGCATCGATCTTCGCTACAAGATCGTCGACATCGCGGACGACGAGGTCGACGACGCGCTGCTTTGCCGCTTCCTCCGCCGGAAGGCTCGCCGCTTCCGTCACTGCCCGGGCCGCCCATTCCTCGTTGCGTCCGTGCAACCGCGCGAGGCTGCGGATATAGGCGATGGCGTCGTTGAGGACCTTTTCCTCCATGCCGGGCTTTGCCTTCGCCGGCTGGGTCTTCTCTTTGTCGCTCCCGTCTTTCGCTTGCTTCCCGTCTTTCTTGTCCTTCTCGTCCTTCGCCCCGTCGCCGCCCGGAATCGGCATGGGCCCAGGCCCGCCGATGCGCACCGGGGTGGCCGAACCGAGGTTGGTCCCCGGCGCCATCGCCGCGACATGGCTGGCAAAAAGAATATAGGTGCCGGCGCTGGCCGCCCGACCGCCGCTCGGCACGAAGGTCGCCACCGGAACGGGCGACGCGATGATGTTCTTGATGATGGCCCGCATCGACGTATCGAGTCCGCCGGGTGTATCCATGCGAATGATGACCAGCGCGGCCTTCTCTTCGACGGCTTTGCTCAATCCCTGCTCGATGTATTCGCTGGTCGCGGGGCCGATGGGACCGTCCACATCGAGCAGCAGCGCCGTCCGTGCGGACGCTGTCGTCGTCGTGCCGAGCCCGAGCAAAATCGCTGTCGCGGCAAACAACGCCGCCGCGATTTGCCTTCCCGTCAAGAAATCGATTCCGAACAACCGGCCGCTCCATCAGGCTTGTTACGCTCGTGATGAACGCTGGTTCAAACAATCAGTTTAGCAGCATTGCCAACGGGGCGATGACCGGCGCCGGACGCATGAATCGTCGTTTCAACAATATAGTTAAAGAAAATTCATAGTTAAAATTAATTAAGCACGAAATAGATGTGTATTTGCCTCGAGCTTAATCAATTTTTCACACCCCCAAGGCAAAATTAAAAAAAACAGATACATCACCATCACGCACCACTCGCGGTTGGGGCCGACCGTGGAGTAGCACGAAGGACCCTGACTCATGATCACATCCCTTTTCCGTCGGACGTTCCAGGCTGCAATCCTCACCCTGGCATGTCTGGCAACCCCCACGCTTGCCCACGCTCAAAGCGTACCCTGGTTCAACGGAGTCAACATCGCCGGCGCCGAGTTCGGCGGCGGCAAGCTGCCGGGCGTTCACGGCGGTGACTATATCTATCCGAATTCCAAGGACATCGATTACTTCCTGAACAAGGGATTCAACACCATACGGCTTCCCTTCAAATGGGAACGCCTCCAGCGGAAACTGAACGGGCCCTTCGAGCCGGAGGAGTTCCTGCACATCGATCGCGTCGTCAGTCATGCCGCGGCCAGGAAAGCCTACGTCCTCCTCGACCCTCACAATTACGCCCGCTATTACGGCAACGTGATCGGCTCCGGCGCGGTACCGATCAGCGCATTCGCGTCGTTCTGGAGGGAACTGGCGTCCCGGTACAAGAACAACCCGTACGTGATTTTCGGGCTCATGAACGAGCCGTACAACATGGCGGCTGCCGATTGGCGACGGGCCGTCGAAGCCGCGATCTCCGCGATCCGCGGAACGGGTGCAAAGAACCTCATTCTCGTGCCCGGCGTGCGCTGGACCGGCGCCCACAGTTGGCTGTCGGGCGGCAGCGGATCGAATGGTGCGGTGTTTGCGTCGCTGCGGGATCCCGCCAATAACATGATGTTCGAGGTACACCAGTACTTCGACAGCAATTATTCCGGAACGAGTCCGACCTGCCAGAATGAAAATATCGGGGTGACGACGCTGCAGAAGTTCACCGCCTGGGCGCGTGAAAACAATCATCGCGCCATGGTGGGCGAACTGGGCGCCGCCAACAACAGCACCTGTCTTAAAGCCCTCGACCGCATGCTGTCCTACATGGAAGACAATTCCGATGTCTGGAACGGTTGGACGTACTGGGCGGCAGGCGCCTGGTGGGGCAGCTACATGTTCAGCGTGCAACCCACGTCCTCGGGCGGTGACAAGCCGCAGATGGATGTCCTCGAGAAGCACCTAGATTTCAAGCTCGGTTCGGGATCGGGTCCGGTGGCTTCCTCGGGCTCGTCCTCGGATTCCACATCTTCCGGTTCGGATTCCACTTCGTCCGGCTCCACGTCATCCGGCTCCACGTCGTCCGGCTCCACGTCGTCGGGTTCCACATCGTCCGGCTCCACATCGTCCGGCTCCACGTCATCGGGCTCCACCTCGTCGGGTTCCACATCGTCCGGTTCCACATCGTCCGGTTCCACATCGTCCGGTTCCACATCGTCCGGTTCCACGTCATCGGGCTCCACCTCGTCGGGCTCGTCGACGACCCAACCGTCGGCCAGCGATCCGTCCCGGAACGACCACTGGTTCGCCGGAATCAACATCGCCGGCGCCGAATTCGGAAAGAAAATCCCTGGCACTCACGGCAGGGACTACATCTATCCGAATGCCAATGACATCGATTACTTCCTGAGCAAGGGATTCAACACCATACGGCTTCCCTTCAAATGGGAACGCCTCCAGCCGAAACTTGGCGGCCCGCTCGAGCCCGAAGAGCTCATGCGGATCGACCGCGTCGTCGCCCACGCGGCCGCCAAGAAGGCCTATGTCATCCTGGATCCTCACAATTTCGCCCGTTACAAAGGCGAGGTGATCGGTTCCAGCTCCGTCCGAGGCAGGAAGTTC
The DNA here is from genome assembly GCA_009380075.1 of Alphaproteobacteria bacterium. Lineage (GTDB taxonomy): Bacteria > Pseudomonadota > Alphaproteobacteria > SMXQ01 > SMXQ01 > WHSO01. The sequence goes on from WHSO01000020.1 coordinate 17,798, forward strand.
GGGGACTTCTGGAAGGCTCTGGCCGCCCATTACAAGAATCACTCTTACGTGATCTTCGGGCTGATGAACGAGCCGCACACGATCTCGGCCTACAATTGGCGGCGCGCCGTCGACGCCGCGATCCGGGGAATCCGCGGGCAGGGCGCCAAGAACCTGATCCTCGTGCCCGGCACCCACCGCTCGGGCGCCCATAGCTGGCTCTCCTCGGACGGCGGCATGTCCAACGCCGAGGCGTTGCAGTCGGTAAAGGATCCGGCCAACAACCTGCTCATCGAGGTGCACCAGTATCTCGACAGCGACTTCTCCGGCAGGAGCGGATCGTGCCAGAGCGAATCCGTCGGTGTCACCGCGCTGCAGCAGTTCACCGACTGGGCGCGTCGCAACAACCATCGTGCCTTCCTCAGCGAGTTCGCGGGCGGTGCCAACGAAACCTGCATGAAGGCCATGGAGCAGATGCTCACGTACATGGAGAACAATGCCGACGTCTGGACCGGCTGGGCCTACTGGGCCGCGGGCGCATGGTGGGGCAACTACCGCTTCAGCGTGCAGCCCACCGCATCGGGCGGCGACAAGCCGCAGATGTCGGTGCTCAAGAAGCACCTGAACGTCAAGATCGAACTGGTGCCGGATCAGGTGGCGGACGAGTCGCCGTAACCGGCTCTTGCGTCGCCACCGGGACGATCCGGAAAGGGATCATCGTCGGTAGACCCGCCACGGCGGGACCTCTCCTGGGCCGGCCCCCATACCATCGGGGCCGGCCTTTCCTTTTTTCCCCTGTCAGGAACCGCCGCGGCCCTCCTCCCGGGCCTTTCGCCGCACCACCGACACGAAATTCCGGGCGGCGGCGGAGTGATCCACCGTCCGGCAGGCGAGGCCGATCGGCGCCGTGAGGTGCGTCGCGCGGGCCAGCGGCCGGAAGGCGATGCCGGGCAGGCGCATGGCCGAGAGCGATCGGGGAACGATGCTGACGCCAAGGCCCGAGGCGACGAGGTTGAGGGTGGCGACGATGCGCGGCGCCTCCTGCTCGATCCTGGGCACGAAGCCGGCGTCATGGCAGGCGCGGAAGATGGCATCGTAGAGCCCCGGCCCCGAGACGCGCCGGTACAGCACGAAGGCCTCCAACGCGAGGTCGGCGAGCCGTAGCGTGCGGCCGCGCGTCCGGCGCACGAGCGCATGCCCCGCGGGCAGGGCGGCGCACATGGGCTCGCGCAGGAGCGCGTGCACCGCCACCCCCTCGCCGTCGGGAACGGGGGAGCGGATGAACGCCGCATCGAGCCGTTCCTCGCGCAGGGCGGCGACGAGGTCGGCGGTGCCTCCCTCCTCCAGCACCATCGACACACGCGGATGGCCGTCGCGGAAAACGCGCAGCACCTTGGGCACGAAGGGATGGAACGGAGCCGAACTGGTGAAGCCGACGACGATGCGGCCCTGCTCGCCCCGCGCCGTGCGCCGGACCTTCGCCAGCGCGCCGTCGACATCGCCGAGAATCCGGCGCGCGTCGCCGAGGAGTGCCCGCGCGGCGTCGGTCAGCTCGACGCCGCGCGGCTTGCGCCGGAAGAGCTGGACGCCGAGCTCCGTTTCGAGCGCGCGGATCTGCTGGCTGAGGGGCGGCTGCTGGATGCCGAGGCGCTCCGCCGCCCGGGTGATATGGCCTTCTTCGGCGACGGTAACGAAATAGCGGAGGTGCCGAAGGTCCATGGCCATATCATATGTTTTTGATATGTATAATGACGTAAACATATATTGGATTAATGTCGGCCGCAATCCTACCTTCCTTCCGGCGCCTAACACGCCGTTGGAAAGGGAGGATGAGATGGCGACACGCACACACACGGGGCCGGTCCGGAACCATGGCGCGGGAGCCGCCGCCCGAAGGGGGCTCGGCCAGAAGGTCCGCGCCGCCGGCCGCGCCCTCCTCGCCTTCGCCGATGCATTCTCTGGGTATTGTCGGCGAGTCCGGGCCTACAACGACCTCACGAACCTGAACCCGCAGACGCTCCATGACATCGGACGCCGGCCGGACGAGCTCGCGCGGGTCATCGCCGGCGCGGCGCCACACCGCGAGCGGCATGAGCCACCCGCGGGCGCGAACCGGACGGACATCCCCTGACGCGTGTTTTCCCAGGGTTGAACAACTTACTGATTCGTCATCACCCGGTTTATCCGGGTGATCCACAATGTGGATGCCCCGCCTGCGCGGGGCATGACGTTTCAATGATAGGGCAACGGGCTCTAGGCGAGGTCGAACAGCAGGAATTCCCCGCTTCCATCCGTCGTGAACTCGATCCGGCCGACGTCCACGATAGCCACGCCGTCGCCTTCCACCAGCGTCTCGCCATTGACCGTGACCGTACCCTCGACCACCTGCACCCAGGCGCGGCGGCCGGGGGCGAGGTCGTGGCGTACCGCGTCGCCTTTCGCCAGCACCGAAGCGAAGATATCGGCGTCCTGGTGGATTCCGAGCGCACCGCCGAGTCCGCGGCCCGAGGCGACGGGCAGGAGCTTTCCTGCCTTGTCGGCGCGGGAATACCGCTTCTGTTCATAGCCGGGCGCGTGGCCGTCCGCGTCGGGCAGCAGCCAGATTTGCAGCAGACGCGCGTCCTCGGTCTTCGAGGCATTGAACTCCGAATGGGTGATGCCGGTGCCCGCGGTCATGCGCTGGACCTCGCCGGCGCCGATGGTTTCGCGCCCGCCGGTCGAATCCTCATGCGCCAGCGTGCCCGCCACCATGTAGGTGACAATCTCCATGTCGCGGTGGGAATGCGGCGGGAACCCGCCGCCGCCCTTGATGCGGTCGTCGTTGATGACGCGCAGGTCGCCCCAGTGGACATGGGCGGGATCGACGTAGCCGCCGAAGGAAAAGCTGTGGCGGCTGTCGAGCCAGGGAAAGCGGGTGACGCCGCGCGCGGCGGCCTTGCGGACAGTGATCATGACGGCTCCTTCTCCCTCGCGCCTGGCGGAGGCCATAAGTGGGCAGCGCCCCCGCGGCGGTCAAGACTGTGGGCGACGGGCCGACGCAACCCTGGGCTGCTCCCGGCAGGCCTCTCCGGAGATTGGCGGGAACTTTTTCGGCCCTCCCGCGTCCTAGGGTCGATCTGGCGTCCAGACACGAGCCAGACACTAAGGAGGTGGAGATGACCGGGACGACGACGACGGCGACGGCGAACGTCGATACGAGGGAGCTCAAGGCCAAGGTGAAGGCGATGTACCGCGACGTCGCCCTGGACCCTGCCGGAGACTTCCATTTCGAGATGGGGCGCGCGATGGCGGAGCGGCTGGGCTACGCGCCGGGGGACCTCGACCGGGTCCCGGCCGAGGCCATCGCCTCGTTCGCGGGCGTCGGATACTATTTTGACCTGGCCGCGCTGATCCCCGGTGAGCGGGTGCTCGACCTCGGCAGCGGATCGGGCATGGACAGCTTCATCGCGGCGCTGCATGTGGGGCCGACGGGCGAGGTCGTCGGCGTCGACATGACCGACGAGCAGCGCGAGAAGGCCGAGCGCCTGCGCCGGCGCGACGGATTCGGCCGGGTGCGCTTCGTGCCGGGCTACATCGAGGATGTCCCCTGCCCCGACGGCGCCTTCGATGCCGTGGTCAGCAACGGCGTGATCAACCTGGCAGCGGACAAGGGCCGTGTCTTCCGCGAGGCGGCCCGCGCGCTGAGGCCGTCGGGGCGGCTCGCCCTTGCCGACATCGTGACCGAGGTCCAGTTGCCCGAGGGCGTGGTCTGCAACGCCACCCTCTGGGCCGCCTGCATCGGCGGGGCCATGCCGCAGGACGATTACCGGGCCGCGATCGAGGCGGCGGGCTTCGAACTCCTGGAGATTCGGGACAACCCGGCCTATCGTTTCATCTCGGACAGCGCCCGGCGGGCCAGCGAGAAGTTCGGTGTCAAGAGCATCTCCCTGCTTGCGCGCAAGCGTTGACCACCCGATGCCCGGGCACCATCCCCGTTCCCGCGGGATGGCGTCCCGGGCGCGGCCGGAGCCCGAGCGGTGCGCCATGCCCGATGCCGATGACCGGCAGTTCTTCGAAGAGCGGATCCTGGAGGTGATGGACCGGCTGTACGCCGCGGCACTGCGCCTGACGCGCGAGCGCACCGAGGCCGAGGACCTGGTCGCCGAAACCGTCATGCGGGCCTGGGCGAAGCTGGACCAACTGGAGGACCGCCGGCGCTTCCAGGGTTGGATCTTCCGGATCCTCACCAACGCCTTCATCAGTACGCGCCGGCGCAGCTCCAGGGCGGAAATCGCCTACGAGGAGCCCCCGGAGATATCGACCGACGAATTTTCCCTGTTCGGACAGTTGCACCAGCCGTTCCTGCTTTGGTGGAGCTCGCCCGAACAGGCCTTCCTCAACAAGGTGCTGCGCGAGGACATCGAGGCGGCCCTCGACCGCCTCCCCGAGGTTTTCCGAACCGTGGTCGTTCTCGTGGACGTGCAGGGGTTCCCCTACGCCGAGGTCGCGGAACTGCTGCAGGTTCCGGTGGGCACGGTGCGCTCGCGCCTGAAAAGGGGACGGTCCCGCCTGCAGCGCCACCTCTGGCAGCACGCGCAGGAGCGCGGCATCGTCGCGAGTCAGGAGGTACCAGGACCATGAAGCCGGCCAACAAGGACATGAGTTGCGAGGACGTGCTCAAGCACCTGTTCGAGTTTCTCGACGGGGAGCTGGACCACGCCGTGGAGGGTGACATCGAGCAGCACCTCAAGCGTTGCCGCAGTTGCTTCAGCCGTGCCGATTTCGAACGGCGGCTCAAGCAGAAGCTCGCGGAGGCGGCGGAGACGGAGGCGCCACCGTCGCTGCGCGCACGGGTGCGGAGCCTGATCACGAAGTTCTAGCGCCGGTGGGAAACGTGCTTTAGCGCCGTTGCCTCGGTGACAGGGAGGGGGAAGACATGGTTGCCGTCCTTGGATACTCGCGGGAGCAGATCGCCGCGGCGGTGAAGGAGATGTATTCCGCTGTTGCCGCCGATCCTGAAGCGGGATTTCATTTTCCCGTCGGCCGGTCCGCAAGCCGGGCCGCGGACTACGACGAGCGGCTTCTCGGCCCGGTCCCCGATCGTGCCCTGGCCGCCTTCGCCGGCGTCGGCTGTCCCTTCCGCGCCGACGTCATCCGGCCCGGCAACGTGGTTCTCGACGTCGGCTCGGGTTCGGGCGTCGACGCCGTCATCGCGAGCCGGCAGGTGGGGCCGGCGGGGAAGGTGCTGGCGCTGGACATGACCCCGGCGATGCTGGACCGGCTGCGGGATCTGGTGCGCGCCGAAGGCCTCGCCAACATCGAGGTGATCGAGGGCGACGCCGCACGCATCCCCCTGCCCGACGCCAGCGTCGACGTGGTGACCAGCAACGGGGTGCTGAATCTCGTGCCCGACAAGCGCCGCGCCATCGCCGAGATTTTCCGGGTCCTGAGGCCCGGCGGCCGGGTCCAGATCGCCGACATCGTGATCGGGCTGCCGGTCACCCCCGACTGCCTGGCCGACCCCAAGCTGTGGGCCGAATGCGTGGTCGGCGCCACCGTCGATGAGGACTATCTCGACATGTTCCGCGACGCCGGCTTTGACGACGTGGAGGTCCTGCGCAGCCACGACTACTTCCGCCACAGCCCCAGCCCGGAGACCCGGGAGGTCGCCCAGGGCTTCGGCGCGCGGGCGATCGAGCTGCGAATGCGGCGCGGCCGGCGCGTGCCCGCGGCGCTGCAGGCTCTGCGCCGGCTCGACCCCCGGCGCATCGGGCGGCAGGTGCACCGGCGCGGCCTGTGGGGCGTCGCCGCCCTCGCGGCGGCGCTGCTCGCCTGCTATGGGACGCTGGCCGCGGTGGCAGCCTTGGCCGCGGCGGGCGTCGCGGTGGCGCTCGACGAAGGGGCCTGGGCCGCAGCCATCGTGGCCCTCGCCGTCCTCGCGGCGCTGGCCGTCCTCGCCGGCCATCGCCGGCACCGGCAAGTCGGGCCGGGGATCGTGGCCGTGCTCGGCGCGGGAGCGATCGGCTACGTGATGTTCGTGAGCTATTCCCTCGCGCTCGAAATGATTGCCTTCACCGTCATCGCCGGCGGTGTTGCCTGGGACCAGATCTTGCGGCGGCGCAGCGTGAGCCGGCTCGCGCGCCCGGGAACGGTCGCTTCAAGCGCCTGAGCCGCGCGCCCCGCAGGAAGCCCGGCTTCAACCCAAAGGTAAGGGCCCCGCGACCTTGCAGTCGCGGGGCCGTGTCCAATCCGTCGCGTCCGGGGCTACTTCGCGGCCACGGTGGTCGGCTTGCCTTTCTCGCCGACGAAGACGACGAGGAGGCGGGCCGCTGCATTGCCCTTGTTGAAGAGCTGGTGGTTGCGATTGAGCGATTCGATATACGCCTCGCCCGAGCGATACCGGCGCGGCTCTCCGCCGTCGGTGACCAGTTCCACCTGGCCCTCGAGGATGTAGACGTAGACCGGCACCGGATGCTGGTGCCGGGGCGTCCGCCCGCCGGGAGCGATGGTGCCGATCACCGAGGTGATCTCGGGCCGGTCCGTGCGCGGAAAGGCGAAGGGCTCCCCGTCCCGGGTTTCGCTGGTCCGCAGCACCGGCCGGGTCTCGAACCCGCTGGGCAGGGCCTGATCGGCGCTCCCCGCCGCCGGCCCGCTGGCCGACGCCGATGCCGTTGCCGCCAAAAGAACGGCGAGTCCCGCCGCCGCCAAAGGGAATCTGGTCCGCATCTGTCTCTCCTCCGTGAATTGCTCCATCCGGCCGCGGGCCGACCCCCGGTCCGCGCGCCATCCATCCAAGGACGTGCGGGTCGCCGCAAAGTTCCCGACAGGCGCAAGGTTTGGCGACAGCGCGCCTGCCCGCGCCTCTGGCAAAGCCGGGCGCGGGAGGGCATATATAGCGGCATGACCGCCGCCACCGACACCGCCTGGGAATTCGCCCGCCCCGCGGGCGACGCCGAGTTCCGCCTCGTCAGCGACTTCGCCCCCGCCGGCGATCAGCCCCAGGCCATCGCCGACCTGACCCGGGGTCTCACCGGGGACGAGCGCAGCCAGGTGCTGCTCGGCGTCACCGGCTCGGGCAAGACCTTCACCATGGCCCAGGTGATCCGCAACCTGAAGCGCCCCGCGCTCATCCTCGCCCCCAACAAGACGCTGGCGGCGCAATTGTACGGGGAGATGAAGGGATTCTTTCCCGACAACGCGGTCGAGTATTTCGTCTCCTACTACGATTACTACCAGCCCGAGGCCTACGTCCCGCGCACCGACACGTACATCGAGAAGGACGCCTCCATCAACGAGGAGATCGACCGCATGCGCCATTCGGCGACGCGGTCGCTGCTGGAGCGCCGCGACGTGATCATCGTCGCCTCGGTGTCGTGCATCTACGGCATCGGCTCGGTCGAGGATTATTCGCGCATGACCGTGAGCGTGGCAAAAGGCGAGCCCGTGGACCGCGCCCGCCTGCTGGCGCAGTTCGTCGAGCTTCAGTACCGGCGCAACGACGCCGCCTTCACCCGCGGCACCTTCCGGGTGCGCGGCGACACGGTGGAGATCTTCCCGGCGCACTTCGAGGCGAGCGCCTGGCGCATCTCGCTGTTCGGCGACGAGGTCGAGGCGATTTCCGAGTTCGATCCGCTGACCGGGGAGAAGACCGGCGAGCTCGACCGTATCACCGTCTACGCCAATTCCCATTACGTCACGCCGCGCCCGACCATCAACCAGGCGATCAAGCAGATCAAGATCGAGCTGAAGCTGCGCCTGGCAGACCTCACCGCCGCCGGCAAGCTGCTGGAGGCGCAACGGCTCGAGGAGCGCGCCACCTTCGACCTCGAGATGCTGGAGACCACCGGCCATTGCGGCGGCATCGAGAACTATTCCCGCTACCTCACCGGGCGCAAGCCGGGGGAGCCGCCGCCGACCCTGTTCGAATACCTGCCGCGCGACGCCATCGTCTTCGTCGACGAAAGCCACGTCACCGTGCCGCAGATCGGCGGCATGTACCGGGGCGACTTCAACCGCAAGTCGACGCTCGCCGATTTCGGCTTCCGCCTGCCGTCCTGCGTCGACAACCGGCCGCTCAAGTTCGAGGAATGGGACGCCATGCGTCCGCGCACGGTGTTCGTCTCGGCGACGCCGGGGCCGTGGGAGCTGAAGGAGACCGGCGGCGTCTTCACCGAACAGGTGATCCGTCCGACCGGCCTGATCGATCCCGAAACCATCGTCCGCCCGGTCGAGAGCCAGGTCGACGACCTGCTGGCCGAATGCCGCGCCGTCGCCGCCCGGGGCTTCCGCGTGCTGGTTACGACGCTGACCAAGAAGATGGCGGAGGACCTGACCGAATACCTGCACGAGGCGGGGGTGCGGGTGCGCTACCTCCATTCCGACATCGACACCCTGGAGCGCATCGAGATCATCCGCGATCTCCGCCTCGGCGCCTTCGACGTGCTGGTCGGCATCAACCTGCTGCGCGAGGGGCTCGACATCCCCGAATGCGCGCTGGTCGCCATCCTCGACGCCGACAAGGAAGGCTTCCTGCGCTCGAAGACCTCGCTGGTGCAGACCATCGGCCGCGCCGCCCGCAACATCGAAGGCCGCGTCATCCTCTACGCCGACACGATGACGGCGTCGCTCGACTATGCCATCGAGGAAACCGCCCGGCGTCGCGACAAGCAGCGCGCCTGGAACGCCGCCCACGGGATTTCGCCGGAAAGCGTGCGCAAGGGGATCAGCGACGTGATGCAATCGGTCTACGAGCACGATTACCTGACCGTGGACACCGGCACCGGCGACATCGAGCTCGGCGGCCACAACCTGCGCGCCGTGATCGAGGACATGGAGACGAAGATGCGCGCCGCCGCCGCCGACCTCGAGTTCGAGGAAGCGGCCCGCCTGCGCGACGAGGTCCGCCGCCTGTCGGCGCACGAGCTTGGCACCGACCTTGGCGCGGCGCTGGCCCGCCCGCGCAACCCGGTCGGCCGTGTGCGCAAGGGCGTGCAGAAGGCGTCCGCCCAGGGCCCCGGGCGCAAGGGCCCGAAGAGGCCGGGCGGCCGCATCAAGACCGGCCGCCCCCGCGGCGCGCGGGGGTTCTAGGCACTCGGGAAAGATTTGAGCACCGCCATGAAAAAGGCCGCCCCGGAGGGCGGCCTTCTCGTACTTCTACGTGCGTCCGGCGTGAACCGGCAGCGTTAATCCGCGCTCAGGTTCACGGCCTTGGGGCCGCGCGCGTCGGGCTGTACGTCGAAGGACACGACCTGTCCCTCGTCGAGGCGGCCGAGGCCGGCCTGCTCCACCGCGGAGATGTGGACGAACACGTCCTTCGAGCCATCTTCCGGCGAGATGAAGCCGAAACCCTTGGCGGAATTGAAGAATTTCACAGTACCTTTAGTCATTCCAGTCACTTTCAGTAGTCAGGAGTATCCGGCACGTTCATACGGCCGGATTGCGGTGCGGGCGAACGGGGAATCCGGACGGAACCGCCACGCGTTGGTCATATGCTCACGGAAAAGCAGAATTGCAAGGACTCAATCGGCGAGTCGGCGGGTGAGGTCGGCGCGAAACGGCGAGGATTCGATAAAATCCAAGACATTTGCGCCTTCCGCGCACGCCGCGTCGAGCCGCGCCAGTTCCCCGGGCAGGCCCTGACGCAGGTCGAGGAGGTGATTGAACTGGGCATCGCAGGCCGGGATCGGGGCCGGATAAGCACGGATGTCGCGGGTCGCCTCATCGAGCAGGGCCTCGATGGCCGCCCGCAACCGGGTCCAGTCCCGCGCGCCGGTCGTTTCTCCTGCGCCCACCTGTCGCTCTCCCCGCGGCCGCCGGGGCACGTCAGCCGTCCGGCGCCGCCGGCTGCGATTCAATCACGTGACCGCGTTCCTCGGCAAGGACATGGGCGATCTCCTCCTCGGCGATGCCGGCGCCGCGCAGCACCTGGGCGCCCAGCAGCAGCGACACCTCGACGATCTCCGGCACGATTCCGGTGGCGCCGAGGCGCGCCAGCTCGTTGCAATGGGCCGCGTCCCGGGCGCGGGCAAAGATCGGCATGTCGGGGAAGCGGTTGCGCAGCACCGTCACCGTGCGCGCCGTCGCCGCGCCGTCGTTGAGGGTCACGGCCGCGAGGCGCGCGCGCTCGGCCCCCGCCGCGCGCAGCACCAGGCGCGACGACGCATCGCCGTAATAGACCGGCAGGTCGTGGGACCGGGCCGCGGCCACCCGCGCCGGGTCGAGGTCGAGCGCGAGGAAGGGAAGGCCGCGGGCGGCGAGGAGCCGCGCCACCGTCTCCCCCACCCGGCCGTAGCCGAGGACGAGGACGTGTTCGTTCAGATCGTGGGATTCGGCAGCGAGACGGTCGAGACCCCCGGCCTCGACCTCGAACCAGTTCTCCACCCTGCGCCCGGCGACGGCGAGCAACGGCGTCGCCACCATGGTCAGCGCCACCGCGAGCACCAGCACGCGCCCGGTTTCGCCATCGATCAGCCCCGCCGTCATGGCGAGTGCGAACAGGATGAAGGCGAACTCGCCGCTTTCGGCGAGCATCAGCCCCTGGCGCAGGGCGAGGCCGGTCGGCAGGCGGAGCGCGCGGCAGACCCCCGCGATGGTCACCGCCTTGAGCACAAGGATACCGCCGACCACCGTTGCGACGGCCCAACCTTCCCGGGCAATCAGGCTGAAATCGACCGTCATTCCCACGGTCATGAAGAACAGGCTGAGCAGGATGCCGCGGAACGGTGCGAGATCGGCCTCAACCTGATGGCGGAATTCGGTCTCGGCGACGAGGAGTCCGGCGAGGAACGCGCCGAGTGCCAGCGACAGGCCCGCCGCTTCGGTGGCGAATCCGGCGCCCAGCACCACCAGAAGGGCCAGGCCGACCAGCAGCTCCGGCGTGCGCCGCGCCGCAATGACGCGGAACAACGGCCGCAACACCAGCCGCCCGACGACGACGATGCCAAGCAACGCCACCGCGGCCTTGAGCAAGGCGATACCCAAGGCCGTGCCGACGGTGGTGCCGGCCGCACCCAACAACGGCACCAGCACGATCAACGGCACCACGGCGAGGTCCTGGAACAACAGGATCGACAGCGCAACGCGCCCGGCGCGGCCGACGAGCTCGCCCTTATCGGCCAGAAGCTGCAGGACCATCGCGGTCGACGACAACGCCAGCCCGGCCCCGACGACGATGGCGGCGCGCGGCTCGATCCCCAGCGCATAGGCGGCAAGGCCGAGGGCCAGTCCGCTGGCGGCGACCTGGGCGAGACCAAGGCCGAACAGATGACCGCGCATGGTGGCGAGGCGCTGCAACGTCAGGCCGAGGCCGATGGAGAACATCAGGAAGACAACGCCGAGCTCGGCAAGACCGCGCACGGTGGCGGTATCCCCGATCAGGCCCGCCCCATGCGGCCCGATGGCGGCCCCCGCCACCAGGTAGCCGATCACCGGCGGCACGTTGATGCGCCGGAACAGCGTCACCGTGGCGACGGCGGCGGCGAGGAAGATCAGGATCTGGCCAAGGAAATGGGTGTCGGTCATCGTTCCCCGCACGCCGCGCCGGTTCGCCGCCGCGCCGTCGCCATCATAGTCGACGCGCAACGCCTGCGCAGCCGCGGTCGCCGCCTCCGGTACGATAATCGCGCCGGCGCGCACGTCCCTTGCACCGCGTCCGGTCCTCGGCCATCCTCCGGCGATGGTCGACCCCGCCGACAGCGCATCCCCTCGAAATTCCGATCGCCCCGGTGATGGCCCGAAGGCCGCGCTGGTGACCGGCGCGGCGCGGCGCATCGGCGCCGCCATCGCGCGGGCGCTGGCGGGGGCGGGCTGGGCCGTCGCCATCCATCATCGCGACTCCGATGCGGAGGCCGAAGCGCTGGCGGACGACATCCGTGCCGCCGGCGGCACGGCGGCGACACTCGCCGCCAACCTTGCCGTCGAGGACGACGTAACGGCGCTGGTCGGGCGCGCGCGGGATGCGCTGGGACCACTCGGCCTTCTGGTCAACAACGCCTCGGTGTTCGAGCGCGACGAGGCGCTCACCGCGACGCGCGAAAGCTGGGACCAGCACATGGCGGTCAATCTGCGCGCCCCTTTCGTCCTCACACAAGCGTTCGTACGCCAGATTCCCGATGGGGCCACGGGCAACGTGGTCAACATCCTCGACCAGCGGGTCGAGAACCTGACTCCGCATTTCACCAGCTATACGCTGTCGAAATCCGGCTTGTGGACGTTGACGCGCACCCTGGCGCTGGCGCTGGCGCCGCGTGTCCGGGTCAATGCAATAGGGCCGGGACCGGTGCTGCCGAGCCCGCGCCAGACCCGGGCCCAGTTCGACGCCCAGGCGCGGGCGACCCCGCTCGGGCGTGCGACGGCGTCCGAGGAGATCGCGCGGGCCGTGCTTTTTCTCCTTGAAGCGCCGTCGGTAACGGGCCAAATGTTAGCCCTCGACGGCGGCCAGCACCTCAACTGGTCGCCGGTATCGGGCAAGGCGCCCACCGACGAATAGGTGCGGCGGGCTCGGGCACCGGCCCGATGACGCGTAACGCGGTGCGGCCGCAAGGATTTCCATCCATGTCCACGTCGTCCAGCTCTCCTGCCGTGCAGCCCCTGCGTCCCGGCCCGGATGTCGGCCCCGGACCCGAGGGAATCCGCCGGGTGTTCATCCGCGACCTGGTTGCCGGCTGCTATCTCGGCGTTCACAGCCATGAAAAGGGCAGCCGCCAGCGGGTCCGGGTCAACCTCGACCTCGGCGTGCGCGACGGCGGCCCGCCCGAGGGCGACTCGATCCACGAGGTGGTCTGCTATGAGGACGTGGCCGAGGGGCTGCGCCGCCTGCTGGCGGGGCCGCATGTCAATCTGGTCGAGACCCTGGCAGAAAACATCGCCCGCTTCTGTCTGGAGGACCCGCGCGTGCTCTCCGTCCGGGTCCGGCTGGAGAAACTCGACGTCTTTCCGGATGCCGCCGCGGCCGGAGTAGAGATCGAGAGGGTGCGCCGCGGCGCATGATTTTTGGCTGATTCCTTGGCCGCAGCGACTATCGCTGCCCAAGTTGTGCACAGCCCCATTCGATGGCCCGGTCCCCGATACGAACATGGTAAATTTTTTGATGTCACAGAGATGTTACGGCTTGACTTTCGTTTTCCATAGATATTTCAAATTGTTGATAAAATTGCCTATTTTTTAGGCAACCCGTTTGCGAACCCGCATTTGTCTGGCGCGGTACAAGCGGGAAGCGGGTTTCCCACAGATTTTTCCACCATTTCAGTGGATAGAAGTTGGCGGCGATCCGGTAGCGATTGACGCCCGTACCGCCACTCACAAAATACTGCGTTATGGCCGAATCCCATCCACCACCGGCGCGACAATCCGATCCTACGCTCACGGGCGCGGCGCTGATTCGTGCCGAGCTCAGGACCCTTCCCGCCGGTCCCGGCGTCTACCGCATGGAGAACGCCAAGGGCGAAGTTCTCTATGTCGGCAAGGCCAAGAGCCTGCGCAAGCGCGTCGCCTCCTACGCCCGGCCGCAAGGGCTGGGCGCGCGCATGGCTCGCGTCGTCGCGGCTTGCGCCCGGCTCGAGATCGTCACCACCCATACCGAAGTCGAGGCGCTGCTGCTCGAAAGCAACCTGATCAAGCGCCTGAAGCCCCGCTACAATGTCCTGCTGCGCGACGACAAGTCGTTCCCCTACATCCGCCTCACTACCAGCCACGCCTGGCCGCAGATCACCAAGCATCGCGGGGCACGCGACGGGGGGGACGAATATTTCGGTCCCTTCGCCTCCGCCGGCGCTGTCAACGCAACCCTGGCGCAGATCGGCCGCGCCTTCCCGCTGCGGTCGTGCTCGGATACGGTGTTCGAAAACCGGACGAGGCCCTGCCTGCAATACCAGATCAAGCGCTGCACCGCGCCCTGTGTCGGGCGCATCGGCCGCGACGACTACATGGCGCTGGTGGACGAGGTGCACGCCTTCCTGCGCGGCGAAAGCCGGGCGATCCAGGCACGCCTCGCGCGCAAGATGCAGGCGGCGTCGGACGCGCTCGACTTCGAGGCGGCGGCGATCTACCGCGACCGCATCCAGGCGCTCACCCGCATCCAGGGCCGCCAGGACATCAACCTTGAAAAGGTGGGCGACGCCGACGTGATCGCGCTGGCACGGCGCGGCAATGCCTGCTGCATCCAGGCGTTCTTCTTCCGGGCCGGGCAGAACTTCGGCAACCGCGCCTATTTCCCGTCGGTGCCTGCGGGAACGAGCGACGCGGATGTGCTGGAGGGTTTCCTCGGCCAGTTCTACGCCGTGCACGCGCCGCCGAAGACGGTGCTGCTGTCGGATACGGTGCCCAATGCCCGCCTGATCGCTGACGCGCTGATGCTGCGGGCCGGCTTCCGGGTTCACCTGCAGGTGCCGGCGCGCGGCAATCGCCGTGCCGCCGTCGACCACGCGCGCACCAACGCCGAAACCGCGCTGGCGCGCCACCTGTCGGAAAATGCCTCCCAGCTCCGCCTGCTGGAAGGGGTGGCCGAAGCCTTCGCCCTGCCGGACGCGCCGCGGCGCATCGAGGTCTATGACAACAGCCATATCGGCGGCAAGGGCGCGCTCGGTGCCATGATCGTCACCGGTCCCGAGGGGTTCAGCCGGTCCGCCTACCGCCGCTTCAACATCCGCGGCGCCATCGCGCCGGGTGACGACTACGCCATGCTGCGCGAGGTGCTGACCCGGCGCTTTACCCGCGCGATGGCCGAGGACGCGGCGGCGGGGAACGAGGGCGGAACGCGGGCGGACTGGCCCGACCTTGTCCTCATCGACGGTGGGCGCGGCCAGTTACGGGTCGCCGAGGACGTCTTCGCCGAACTCGGCATCACCGACGTCGCCCTTGCCGGTATCGCCAAGGGCAAGGACCGCAACGCCGGGCGCGAACGCTTCTTCCTGCCCGGACGCGAGGCCTTCAGCCTGGAGCCGGGGCACCCCGTGCTCTATTTCCTGCAGCGCCTGCGCGACGAGGCGCATCGCTTCGCCATCGGCGGACAGCGCGCCAAGCGCTCGCGCGGGATCGTGCGCTCCGAGCTCGACAACATCCCCGGCATCGGCAGCGCACGCAAGAAGGCGCTGCTGACCCATTTCGGCGCGGCACGCGCGGTCGGCGAAGCGGGCGTCGAGGATATCGAGAAGGTGGCCGGCATTTCGCGCACCGTGGCCAAACGCATTTATGATCACTTCCATAGCGGGGATTAGGTCAGTACTCTGGCGGCGAGAGCCCCACGCCATGCTGACGACGCTGCCCAACCTGCTGACGCTGTCCCGGATCCTCGTAATACCGGCGCTGGTCGGTGCGTTCTATCTGGAGCGCCCCCTGTCCAACTGGGTGACGGCGGCGCTGTTCACGGCGGCCGGGCTGACCGACTATCTCGACGGCTATCTCGCGCGGTCGTGGGACCAGGTGACGCGCTTCGGCCGTTTCCTCGATCCCGTCGCCGACAAGGTGATGGTGGCGACCGCGATCTTCATGATGGTGCATTTCGGGCCGCTCACCGGCTGGCTGGTGCTGCCGGCGCTGGTCATCCTGTGCCGGGAGATCATCGTCTCGGGCCTGCGAGAATTCCTCGCCGAGATCAACGTCAGCGTGCCGGTGAGCCGCCTCGCCAAGTGGAAGACGGCGCTGCAAATGGTGGCCCTCGGCCTCTTGCTCCTGGGCGACGCGGGACAACCGTTCCTGCCAGCGCTCCTGATCGGCACCTGGGCGCTGTGGATCGCCGCCATCCTCACGCTGGTGACCGGCTATGATTACCTGCGGGCGGGACTCAGGCACATGACCGGCGCGCCCGGACCCCGCGAAGGCAGCGACCCATGAAGGTGCTCTATTTCGCCTGGCTGCGCGGCCGCGTCGGCACGGGAGAGGAAACCATCGCCCCGCCCGACGGCGTCGCCACCGTAGGCCAGCTTCTCGACTGGCTGGCGGCGCGCAGCCCGGGCCATGCGGAAGCGCTCAAGGACCGCGCCCTCGTACGGGTCGCGGTCAACCAGGAATTCGCCGGCCCCAACACCCCGGTGGCGGCGGACGACGAGGTCGCGCTGTTCCCGCCGATGACCGGCGGCGGTGCGCCATGATCCGCGTCCAGCGCGACGACTTCGACATCGGCCGCGAGCTCGACGCCCTGACCGCGGGACGCACCGATATCGGCGGGCTCGCCTCCTTCGTCGGGCTGGTGCGCGATTTCGTCAATCCCGGCTCCGGCGCCGATACCGCGGCCATCCACGGCATGACCCTCGAGCACTACCCGGGCATGACCGAGAAGATGCTGACGGAGATCGAGGCCGAGGCGAACCGGCGCTGGCCGCTTCAGGCCAGCCTGATCATCCACCGCTACGGCGCCCTCAGGCCGGGCGAGCGCATCGTGCTGGTGGCCTGCGCCGCCGCGCACCGCGAGGACGCGCTGCAGGCCTGCTCCTTCCTCATCGACTGGCTCAAGACCAAGGCGCCGTTCTGGAAGCTGGAAGACACCGACGCCGGACCGCGCTGGGTCGCGGCCAAGGAGTCCGACGACGATCTCGCCGCCCGCTGGGACAAGGCGTAGGGCTCGCCCTTTTTCTATAAGGGTATGGGGGAACCGTCAGGCGACCGAAGACCTGGCCGATGATTTTCCGGACGAAGAGATGGCGGACCGCGATGGCGACCTTTCTGCCACCCCGGACGCTGACGCCGCGGCGGTCTTGCCGCGCACCAGCGTGTCGTAGTCCTCGATCAGCGCCTTGGTGACCGCCCCGGGCGTGAAGCGATGGTCGTCGATCTCGCCCACCGGAGTGACCTCGGCCGCGGTGCCGGTGAGGAACACTTCCTGGGTGCGGCCCAGTTCGTCGAGCCTGATCTGGCGCTCGATCACCTCGAACCCGCGGGCGCGGGCGAGCCCGATCACCGTCTGCCGCGTGATACCGTCGAGGAAGCAGTCGGGCACCGGCGTGTGGATCTTGCCGTCCTGCACCAGGAAGATGTTGGCGCCCGTCGCTTCCGCGATGAGGCCGCGGTAGTCGAGCATCAGCGCGTCGTGATAGCCCGCCGCCTCCGCCTCGTGCTTCGACAGGGTGCAGATCATGTACAGGCCCGCCGCCTTGGCCGTGGTTGGCGCGGTGTCGGGGGCCGGACGGCGCCATTTCGACAGCTTCAGGCGGATGCCCTTCAGGCGCGCCTCGGGATTGAAGTAGGACGGCCATTCCCAGGCGGCGACGGCGAGGTGGATGCGGGTCTGCTGGGCGCTGACCGCCATCATCTCCGAGCCGCGCCAGGCG
Source organism: Alphaproteobacteria bacterium (assembly GCA_009380075.1). GTDB lineage: Bacteria > Pseudomonadota > Alphaproteobacteria > SMXQ01 > SMXQ01 > WHSO01. The sequence goes on from WHSO01000020.1 coordinate 35,017, forward strand.
ACCGGCCGCACGTAGGCGTCCTTGAGACCCTGCGCCGCGACCACCGCGTTGCAGGCGGCGTCGATGGCATCGGCCGAATAGGGAATGGAAAAACCCAGCACCTTGCCGGAATTGATCAGGCGCTCGGTGTGCTGGCGCAACTGGAAGATGGTGCCGCCGTAGACCCGCTCGCCCTCGAACACGCACGACGCATAGTGGAGGCCGTGGGACAGCACGTGCATGCGCGCGTCGCGCCACGGGACCAGCGCCCCGTCAAACCAGATGACACCGTCGCGGTCGTCGAACGGCAGGATCGCCATGTTATAAGTCTTTCAAAGAGTTACGCGCCTTCGCAAAGGACGTTGCGTTGACTAGCATTTGCCATCATATATGTCAACGTGGCTGACCTGAAACCCGGTTTCAATCCGCTGTTCCTGCGCGAGGAAGACTTGCGCGAGGGGATGGAGCTCCTGTTTTTCGCCTACCGCGATTTTGTCGCCGAGGCCGATCAGGTCCTGTCCCGCTGCGGGCTCGGCCGCGCGCATCACCGCGCGCTCTACTTCATCGGCCGTCACCCGGACATCACCGTCTCGGAATTGCTGCGGCTGCTGCGCGTCACCAAGCAGTCGCTGTCGCGCGTGCTCGGCGACCTGTCCGCCCAGGGCATGATCACCCAGAAGCCCGGCCTGCGCGACCGCCGGCGCCGCCACCTCGCCCTGACCCCCAAGGGTACCGAGATCGAGCACGAAGTGACGGAACGCCAGCGCGCCAGCCTCGCGCGCGCCTATCGCCAGGCGGGGGCCGAGGCGGTCGGCGGCTTCCGCAAGGTCCTGACCGGGCTGATCGGCGGCGACGAACGCAAGCGCTTCGCCGCCGACCGGATCGCCGAGGCGTCGCGTCCCGGGCGTCTACCCGGCGTGGCCGGACGCTGACATGGCGGCGACGGCGGCATCGCCGTCCGGTGCTCCGGCGACGGCTCCGGCGGCCGACGCGCCGCATGTCCTGGTGGTCGACGACGACCGGCGCCTGCGCGCGCTGCTGTCGCGCTATCTCGGCGATAACGGCTTTCGCGTCACCACGGCGGGCAACGCGACCGCGGCGCGCGCCCATCTGCATGGCCTCGACTTCGACCTGTTGATTGTCGACGTGATGATGCCGGGCGAAAGCGGCCTCGACCTGACCCAGTCGCTGCGCGCCAGGAGCTCGGTCCCGATCCTGATGCTGACCGCCATGGGCGACGCCGACGACCGGATCAAGGGGCTGGAGCGCGGGGCGGACGACTACCTGGCGAAGCCGTTCGAGCCGCGCGAACTGGTGCTGCGCATCCGCCGCATCCTGTCCCGTACCCGCGACGCCCGCACCGACGGCGGCGTCATCCGTTTCGGCGATTGCACCTTCGACCCCGCCCGGGCGGAGCTGACCCGCGGCGGGCGGCCCGTCCGCCTCACCACTACCGAGGCGAACCTGCTCACGGCGCTGGCGCGGCGCGCCGGCGACGTCGTCAGCCGCGAGGACCTCGGCCGCATCAGCGGGGAGCCGGGATCGGATCGCACCGTCGACGTGCAGGTGACGCGGCTTCGACGCAAGATTGAGGCCGACCCCAAGCTGCCCCGCCACATCTGCACCGTGCGCGGGCGCGGTTACGTGCTCAGGCCCGACTGAGCCTGCGGGGGAGGACGGCGATGGCACTTCTGGGGGAGCGGTTCGGCGAGCGGTTGCGCGAACGGGCACCGATCGGGGCGCTGATCAAACGGGTTTTGCCACGCACCCTGTTCGGCCGGTCGCTGCTGATCATCGTGACGCCCCTGATCCTGCTCCAGATCGTTACCGCCTGGGTGTTCTTCGAGCGCCACTGGGACACCGTGTCGGTGCGTCTCGCGCGCGGACTTGCCGGCGATATCGCCGCCACCTACGACATGATGCGCCAGAACCCGACGCCGGAGGGACGCCAGGCGGCGTTCCAGTTCGCCAATCACTATTTCACCATCACCGTCGACTACCGCGAGGGCGCGATCTTCAAGAACGAGCCGGAGCCCGACAGCGGCCGGCTCGAACGCGTGCTGCGCGAGGCCCTGGGGGAGGCGATGCGGCGGCCGATCCACCTCGACGATACGCCCGAGCGCGACGTGCTGATAGACATCCAGCTGCCCGACGGCGTGCTGCACGTCGTCGCGCCGAAGAAGCGCCTGTTCACGTCCACAACCTACCTGTTCGTGGCGATGATGGCGGGAAGCTCGCTGATCCTGTTCGCCGTCGCGATGATCTTCATGCGCAACCAGGTGAGCCCCATACGCCGCCTCGCCGCCGCCGCCGACGCGCTGGGCAAGGGGCTCGAAGTGGCCTCCTTCCGCATCCAGGGCGCGACCGAAGTACGCCAGGCGGCGACGGCGTTCAACCTGATGCGCAACCGCCTGCAGCGCCAGGTGTCCCAGCGGACCGAGATGCTGGCCGGCGTCAGTCACGACCTGCGCACGCCGCTGACGCGCATGAAGTTGCAGCTCGCCATGCTCGAATCGCATCCCGGGATCGACGAACTGCGCGACGACGTCAGCGAAATGGAGCGCATGGTGGAGGGCTATCTTGCCTTCGCCCGCGGCGAAGGTACCGAGCAACCGTCCCGGACCGACCTGCGCGAGATCCTCGACGACGTGGTCAACGCGGCGCGGCGCCAGGGCACCAACATCCGTCTCGCCGCCGATGGCGCCCTCATGCTGACCATGCGCAAGGAAGGGGTGCGCCGTTGCCTGGCGAACCTCGTCGGCAATGCCGCGCGCCACGGCCGGCATGTCGAGGTTTCCGCGCGGCGCCACGCGGCGGCGGTGGAGGTCAGCATCGACGATGACGGCCCAGGCATCCCCGAGGACGCGCGCGACACCGTGTTCCGGCCCTTCTACCGGCTCGACGAGTCGCGCAACGTGGAAACCGGCGGCGTCGGCCTCGGCCTCACCATCGCCCGCGACGTGGTGCACGGCCACGGCGGTGAGATTTTCCTCGAGGACAGCCCCCTCGGCGGCCTGCGCGCCCGCATCCGCCTGCCGGTGTAGGCGCTGATCGAAGCACGCTTCGGGCGGCGATCGAAGCTACCCCGCGAGTTCCTTCGACCGCCGCGTGGCGGCGGCGACGGCGCGGGTCATCAGGTCGGTGAGGCCGCCCTCGGCCATCAACACCTCCAGCGCCGCTGCCGTGGTGCCGCCCGAGCTGGTCACCTGTTCACGCAGCCGGCCGGCCGGATCGGGCGAGCGATGGGCCAGTTCGGCGGCGCCGGTGACGGTGGCGCGCGCCAGCCGGTCGGCGAGGGCATCGGGCAGTCCCTCGGCGCGGGCCGCCGCCGCCAGCGCCTCGATCAGGTGAAAGACATAGGCCGGGCCGGACCCCGAGACCGCCGTGACCGCGTCCATCTGCGCCTCATCGTCGAGCCAGACCACGTCCCCCACCGCGCCCATCAGCACCGCCGCCAAGTCCCGGCCCGCTGCGTCCACCCGCGCCGTGGCATAGAGCGCGGTGATGCCGCGGCCGACCTGGGCCGGCGTGTTGGGCATGGCGCGGACCACGGCGGCCGCTTCACCGAGCACGCGTTCGAAGGACTGCGTGGTGCGCCCGGCGGCGATGGACAGGAACACCGTCCGCCCAGCGAAACGGGCGTAGGCCGGCATCACCGCCTCGATCACCTGGGGCTTGACCGCGACCAGGATCAGGTCCGGCGCGGCTTCCGGGGCTTCACTGGCGTCCGCCACCGCGCGGACGCCGAGGGCGGCGGCGGCGGCGCGGGCCGCAGCGGCGGGCTCGACCACGGTGACGGCATCGGCCGCAACGATGCCGCGCGCGAGGCAGCCTTGCAGCAGCGCGCCGCCCATGCGACCGCAACCCACCAGCAGCAGGCCGCGGGGAAATTTATGTGTCGGGATCACGCTTCGCCGATCGGGTCGACCATGGCGCAGGCGATCGCGTCAGCGGGCGACTTGCCGCCCCAGATCACGAACTGGAACGAGGGATAGAAGCGATCGGATTCTTCCAGCGCGATGCCCACCAGTTCGCCGACCTGTTCGGCGCTCGGCCCGTTGGTGCCACGCAGCAGGAACGCGTAGCGGTACATCGGCAGGCCGTTGTCGGACCACAGGTCGAAATGGCCGATCCACAGCTTTTCGTTGATCAGCGCGATCAGCGCGGCGACCTCGCCGCGCTTGTCGCCGGGCACGCGCATGTCGAAGGCGAGCGAGAAATGCACCGCCGCCGCCTCGGCATGCCAGGCAAAAAACAGCCGGTAGTCGCACCAGCGGCCGGCCAGTTCGACCGCGAGCTCATCCTCGCCGCAGCGTTCGAACGACCACTCGTTGGCGGACACCATCCGCTCGATGGTGTCGATGGGATGAATGAGGATGTTATCGAAGGACTGAAGGGATTCGGTCATGGCCGGCTCCCTGGCGGGCGAAGATGGGTTACTACCGGGCGGGGAGCGCCGCGGCGAACCGGGGAACGGTTCGCTACGCCACGGGTCGGACTACCACCATCTCCAGGGAAACCCGACATTTTGTGGTCTTGTGCCCCCTACCTACTACCAGATGTAGGGTGCCAGTTTCAGGGAATCGGCGCAAGGGGCGATCGAATCCGCCACAAAATTACTTGTGGATAAGCCCACGCGGGGCCGAGACGGCTATTTCGGGCCCTTGCTCGTGGCGGCAGGCGCGCTTCGGCGCTTGCGCGCCGGCGCGGCACGCGCAGCTTCCAGCGCCTCGATCCGCTGGGCGAGACGCGCGTTCTCGCTGCGCGCCTTGGCCGCCATGGCCTTGACCGCGTCGAATTCCTCGCGCGTGACGAACCCCTCGGACCCGAGGATCGCGGCGAACCGCGCCTTGAGCATTTCCTCTGCTTCGCGACGCATGCCCGCGGCGACGCCGAGCGCGCCGGTGGCGACACGCGCCAGATCGTCGAGAAGGCGGTTGCGGGCCTGCATGGCCGCACTATGCGCCAGCGCCCGGGGAGAGGCAAGAATACGGTCGTCGTCGCAATTCGGCCATCGCACCCAGGAACGGCCACGGACGGATAGAGGGATGGCGGGACCACCGCATACAACGCAAGACGGCGATGAACCTTTGGCGGCGTGTGATAGCCTCCCCGGCACCCCCCACGACCACGGCACCACTGATGGAACTTCTGTTTGCGCCGTTCCTTCCGCTCCTGATCTTCCCGTACCTCGCCCTGGGACCGGCGATGGTCTTTGCGGGGCTGGCGTGGTGGACGAGTTCAAGATTCTGCGCCGCGACCAGCATGACCTGGCTGCTCTACACCGCCTACGAGGCGATGATGTATCATCGCATCCTATGCACGGGCGAGTGCAACATCCGCGTCGATCTTCTGTTGATCTTCCCGTTCCTGTTTCTCATCACGATTTTGGCGATCCTGGCCGCGGTGGTCGCACGCAGGAAAAAACCAAAATAGCCGGCACCGGCGCCTGGCGTCGTTACGAAAGCATGGCAGGCCGTGGCGCAGCGGTCTGCTCCCGGCAGCGGGTGACCGCGCCACACTTGCCCACGCGATGACCACCGACTACCCTCGCGCCATGCCGACCGTCTTCGTGCTGCCCTTTCCCGCCATCGATCCGGTCCTGGTCACCGTCGGTCCGTTCGCGGTGCGCTGGTATGCGCTCGCCTATATCGCCGGCCTCCTGATCGGCTGGTGGGTGGTTGCACGCATGGCCGACACGTCTCCCGCGCCGACGGGCGCGACCGCGGCGGCAACGGTGGACACGGCGGCGGAAGGGCCGCGACGGCTGACTCGCGCCCTGGTAGACGATTTCCTGCTGTGGGCGACGCTCGGGGTCATCCTCGGCGGTCGCATCGGCTACGTCGCCTTCTACAATCCCGCCCATTACGCCACCCACCCGCTCGAGATCCTCGCCGTCTGGCAGGGCGGCATGTCGTTCCACGGCGGGCTTGCCGGCGTGATTGCGGCCATCGTCCTGTTCTGCCGCCGCAAGGGCCTGCCGATCTTCGCGCTTGGCGATCCCATCGCGCTGGTGGCGCCCATCGGCCTGTTCTTCGGGCGCATCGCCAATTTCATCAACGGCGAGCTTTACGGCCGCGTCAGCGACGTTCCCTGGGCCATGGTCTTCCCGCGCGGCGGTGACATGCCGCGCCATCCGAGCCAGCTCTACGAGGCCGGGCTCGAAGGCATCGTGCTGTTCATCGTCCTGCTGGCGCTGGTCCGTTTCGCCCGCGCGCGGGAACGGCCCGGGCTTCTCACCGGCGCGTTCATCGCCGGTTACGGCGTGGCGCGCGTCGTCGCCGAGATGTTCCGCGAGCCGGACCCCCAGCTCGGTTTCCTCGCCTTCGGGACGACCATGGGACAGGTGCTGTCGCTGCCGCTGATCGTCGCCGGCCTGTGGCTCGTCGCGCGGGCCTGCCGCACGGCGCCACGGTGACCCGGCTGGAAACGCGGATCGCGGCGGAAATCGCCACTGCCGGACCGATCACCGTCGCGCGGTTCATGGAAATGGCGCTGACCGAACCCGGGCTCGGCTATTACATGACGCGCGACCCCTTCGGCACCGGCGGCGACTTCACCACCGCGCCGGAAATCAGCCAGATGTTCGGTGAGATCATCGGCCTGTGGAGCGCGGTGACCTGGGAGGCGATGGGCCGCCCCGCCGGGTTCGTCCTGGCCGAGCTCGGCCCCGGTCGGGGCACACTGATGGCGGACGCGCTCCGCGCCGCACGCGCCCGGCCCGGATTCGTGGAAGCCGCGCGCCTGCACCTGGTCGAAAGCAGCCCTGCCCTGCGCGCCCGCCAGCAGGCCGCACTGGCGGACTGCCGACCATCCTGGCACGCGGGTTTCGCCGACCTGCCGCCGGGCCCGATGATCCTCCTCGCCAATGAATTCTTCGACGCGCTGCCAGTGCGGCAGTTTGTGCGCGTCGGCGGCACCTGGCACGAACGACGGGTCACGCATGCCGCCGCACGCGGCGACGATCCCGCCGGCGGCACGTTCCGCTTCGTGATCGGCGACGAAGCGGCGGTCCGCGAAGACCTTCCCGCCGCCGCAGACGGTGCCATCGCCGAAGTATGTGAATCGGGCATCGCGCTTGCCGCCGCCATCGGGGCACGGGTGGCGGCACAGGGCGGTGCCGCTCTGGTGATCGACTACGGTCACATCGGCGGCACCGGAGAGACGCTGCAGGCACTCCGCAACAAGGATTACGCCGATCCCCTGTCCGAACCGGGCGCCGCCGATATCACCGCCCATGTCGACTTTGCCGCCCTGGCCCGGGCCGCGCGCGGCAGCGGCGCGGCCTGCTTCGGACCGGTGTCCCAAGGATGGTTCCTGTCGTCGCTCGGTATCGTGCAGCGGGCGGAGCGTCTGGCGCGGAACGGCGACGCCGGCACCCGCGCCGACGTCGAAGCGGCGCTGAAGCGTTTGATCGCGCCGTCGGAAATGGGCAATCTGTTCAAGGTGCTCGCGATCACCGACCCGCCCATTACGCCGCCCGCCGGGTTCGCGGCACGGGTGTTGTGAAGGCGGCCCGGACGCACCTCGGGAGTGCCGGAGGAGACGACATGACCCACGTCCTGCGCGACAGCAACCTGGCCGGTGCCGAGGGCATCGTCCATGGGTTCTTCACCCGCGACGGCGGCGTCAGCGAAGGGCTGTTTTCATCGCTCAACGTCGGCTTCGGGTCCGGCGACGACGAGGACCGGGTCGCCGAAAACCGCGCCCGTGCCGCGGCTGCCCTTGGGCTTGCGGCGGACCGGCTGACCACCGCGTATCAGGTTCACTCGGCGCGGGTCGACGTGATCGATGCGCCTTTTCGTCCCGCGGATGCGCCGCGCGCCGACGGCTTCGTCACCGCCGCGCCGGGGGTGCTGATCGGCATCCTTACCGCCGATTGCGCGCCGGTGCTGTTCGCGGACCCGCGCGCGCGGGTGATCGGCGCCGCCCATGCCGGCTGGCGCGGTGCCCTCGGCGGCGTGCTCGAAGCGACGGTGCGCGCAATGGAAGGCCTGGGTGCGGCGCGGGCCGACATCCGCACCGCCATCGGCCCCTGCATCGGCGCCGCGTCCTATGAAGTGGGGCCGGAATTTCCGGCGCCGTTCCTCGACGACGATCCCGGCTCCCGACGATTCTTCGGTGCCTCCGCGCGGGCGGGGCATTTCATGTTCGACCTTGAAGGCTATGTCGCGCACCGGCTCGACGCGATGGGTCTCGCCGCCGTCGGACGTTCCAGACGCGATACCTGCCGTGAGGATGACGTGTTCTTCTCCTACCGGCGCGCCACCCTGAACGGCGAACCCGACTACGGCCGCGGGTTGTCGGCCATTGCGCTCGCGAGTTAGAAGATGCCGCACCTGATCCTGTTCACGGGCGCCCTGGTGATCGGCCTGATGGTGAGCTGTGCGATCCTTGCCGTGTAATTTCAGCCGCGTGAGAGCGGCCCTCGTCGGCCTGGCCCTGCTGCTGCCGGCGGCCTGCCAACCGCCGCCGCAACCGTTCCGCAGCTTCGACCCGGCACGCGAACAGCCGCTGTCGGCCCCGGCAAGCCCGGCCGGGGTCCTGGTGCGGGCGGTGATCGGCACGCCGCAGCCGGTGGCCCTGGCCGAGGCGATGGCCCAGGCCCTGACCCGGCGCGACGTGATCGCCAACACCGGAGCCGGCAACCTGCGCAGCTGGCTTCTGACCGCAGTGGCGGAGACCGCCCCCGCGGCGAGCGCCGGCGACATACTCGAACTGCACATCCGCTGGGACCTCAACGACAACAACGGCCGTCCGCGCGGCGCCTTCGATCAACGCACGCACGTTCGGGCGGCGGAATGGGCGGCAGGCGCACCGGCGCTGATGCGTCGGCTCGCCGCTGCGGCGGCGGCGGAACTTGCCCCGCGTTTCGCCGACGCCAATGCGCCCGGCGTGACACAACGCACCCTCACCGTGTCGTCGGTCGACGGCGCGCCCGGCGACGGTGGCGTCAGCCTGCGGCGCGCCCTCGACGGCGCGCTGCGCCGGCGCGGCTTCCACGTCAGTGACGCGGTCGTCGATAACGGCATCGTCATCGCCGGCACGGTGCGGGTGAGCCGGCTCAACGCCGCCAGCGACGAGGTCCACATCGCGTGGACCGCGCTGGCCCCCGACGGCGCGGTGCTGGGCACGGTGGAACAGCGCAACCGGGTGCCCGCGGGGAGCCTGTCGAGGCGCTGGGGCCGCGCCGCCAGCGACGTGGCGGAGGCGGCGGCACCGGGCATTGCGCGGCTGATCGCGCGGGCCCAGGTCGTGTCCTCGGACGGCGCGCGCGGGACCCGGTGAGCGCGGGATTTCAGGGTGATCCGGCGTTGCTTCCGCCCCCTCGCGGCTGGTAGAGTGCGCCCCGCCCGGGTGGGGGGTCAGGACCGGGCGCCGGGGCATCGCCAGGCCGCCTCGCGAGCGGGGATAATCAGGGCATCCGATGAAGCTCATTTCGTGCAATTCGAACCGGCCGCTCGCCGAAGCCATGGCGGCCTGCCTGGGGATGCGCCTGACACAGGCCGCGATCCGCCGTTTTTCGGACATGGAGGTGTTCGTCGAGATCCTGGAGAACGTGCGCGGCGAAGATGCGTTCGTGATCCAGTCCACGTCCTACCCGGCCAACGACAACCTGATGGAACTGCTGATCACGCTGGATGCGCTCAAGCGCGGGTCGGCGCGCCGCATCACCGCGGTGATCCCGTATTTCGGATACGCCCGCCAGGACCGCAAGACGGCCCCGCGGGCACCCATCTCCGCCAAGCTGGTGGCCAACCTGATCACCACCGCCGGCGCCGACCGGGTGCTGACCCTCGATCTCCATGCCGGCCAGATCCAGGGCTTCTTCGACATCCCCGTCGACAACCTCTATGGCGCGCCGACCTTCGCCAAGGACATCCGCGGCGCCTACGACAACGGCGAACTGGTCATCATCTCCCCCGACGTCGGCGGCGTACTGCGGGCGCGCGGCATGGCGGAACGGCTGAATGCCGATCTCGCGATCATCGACAAGCGCCGACCGCGGGCCGGCGTGTCGGAAGTCATGAACATCATTGGCGACGTCGACGGCCGACGCTGCATCCTGATCGACGACATCGTCGATTCCGCCGGGACCCTGTGCAACGCCTCCCAGGCGCTCAGGGACGCCGGCGCCAAGGACGTGTCCGCCTACGTCACCCACGGGGTGCTGTCGGGGGATGCGGTCGGCCGGGTGTCCGCCTCCCCCATGGCCAAGCTGGTGGTCACCGATTCGATCCAGGCGACCGAGGCGGTGCGCCTCGCGGCCAAGATCAACCAACTGACCATCGCGCCGCTGATGGCCGAGGCGATCCGCCGCATCGCCGAGGAATCCTCGGTTTCCAGCCTGTTCGATTGACGTCCGCCGGCACGGTCGGCCGGCGCCGGACGCCGCCGGGAACCGATTCGGGGCTACCCAAAGGCACGGTAATGCCGTATATGGTGCCGCGCAAACGGGCCGGCACCCCTGGAGGCCGGTCGTCACAAGGAGATTCCCATGGCTGAATTGATTTCGCTTTCCGCGCAGCCGCGGGACCGGGTCGGGAAGGGGGCCGCCCGGGCCGCACGCCGCGCCGGAAAGGTGCCCGCCGTGCTCTACGGCGGCAAGCAACCCCCGCTTCCCCTCTCGGTCGATCCCGCCGCCGTGTCGCGCCAGCTCGCGACCGGCGCCTTCTTCACCACGATGATCGAGCTTGACGTCGGCGGTCAGACCCACCGCGCGCTCGCGCGTGACGTGCAGTTCCACCCGGTGAACGACCGGCCCGAACACGTCGACTTCCTGCGCGTGACCGCGGAAACGCTGATCACCGTCGAAGTGCCCGTGATCTTCGATAACGAGGAAACCTGCCCGGGCCTCAAGCGCGGCGGCGTGCTCAACGTCGTGCGCCACGAGATCGAGCTGGAATGCCGGGCCGACGCCATTCCTCATTCGCTGCATGCCGATCTGTCGACCTTCGACATCGGCGACAGCATCCACATCAGCCATATCCCGCTGCCTCCCGGGGTGACGCCGACGATCATCGATCGCGACTTCACTGTCGCCACCATCGCCGCACCCACCGTGGTCCGCGACGAGGCGATCGAGGCCGCCGCCGCCCAAGCGGCCGAGGCGGCCGAAGGCGAGGGCGAGGCCGAAGCCGAGGGCGCCGCAGAGGGCGAGGCCGGCGAAGGTTCCGCCGCCGAGAAGAAGCCCGCCGAAAAGGCGGAGAAGTAACCACCGGACGGCGTCCCCGCCGTCCTCTCGCGGGAGGCAGCGCAGGTGCGACTGCTCGTCGGCCTCGGCAATCCGGGCGCCAGATATGCCCGCACCCGGCACAACATCGGATTCATGGCGGTGGACGAAATCGTCCGCCGCCATGGCTTCGGCCCGTGGCGCGCGCGTTTCCAGGGTAAATGTGCCGAGGGCACGGTCGCGGGGGAGAAGATCCTCGCCCTCAAGCCCGAAACCTGGATGAACCATTCCGGCCGCGCGGTCGGCGAGGCGGTGCGCTTCTTCAAGATCGAGCCCGCCCAGGTCATCGTCCTCCACGACGAGATCGACCTCGCCGCCGGCAAGATCCGCTTCAAGATCGGCGGCGGCAACGCCGGCCATAACGGATTGCGCGACATCGACGCCCATATCGGCCGGGACTACGCGCGGGTGCGTCTCGGTGTCGGCCATCCCGGCGTGGCGGACGACGTGCACGACCACGTGCTCGACGAATTTTCCAAGGCCGACATGGCCTGGGTGACGCCGCTGGTCGCGGCGGTCGCCGAGGCCTTTCCCCTGCTCGCCGGCGACGACGGGGCGCGCTTCCTCACCCGCGTCGCCCTGATCCTCAATCCGCCGCCGCCCAAGCCGCCCCACCCGCGCGCCACCGACGACGACGCCCCCAAGGACACCTGAGGTATGAGCTTCAACTGCGGTATCGTCGGCCTGCCCAATGTCGGCAAGTCCACCCTGTTTAATGCCCTGACGGCGACCCAGGCGGCGGACGCGGCCAACTACCCGTTCTGCACCATCGAGCCCAACACCGGCCGCGTTGCCGTGCCGGACCCGCGTTTGGACACGCTCGCCCGTCTCGCCGAGTCGGCCAGGGTGGTGCCGGCGCAGCTTGAATTCGTCGATATCGCGGGGTTGGTCGCGGGTGCGTCGCGCGGCGAGGGCCTGGGCAACCAGTTCCTCGGCCATATCCGGGAGGTGGACGCGGTTCTTCAGGTCCTGCGCTGCTTCGAGGACGACGACATCACCCACGTCGCCGGCCGCGTCGATCCCCTGGCCGATGCCGAAATCGTGGAAACCGAGCTGATGCTGGCCGACCTCGATAGCCTTGAACGGCGAGTCGACGGCCTGACCAAGAGGGCCCGCGGCAAGGACAAGGAGGCGGAGGCCCAACTCACCCTCGTGCAACAGCTGATCCCGGCGCTGCGGGACGGGAAACCTGCCCGCAGCGTCGCAATCGACGACAAGGACCGCGCTGCGTTCGAGCGGCTCCAACTCCTCACCGGCAAACCGGTTCTCTACGTCTGCAACGTCGAC
>WHSO01000117.1 GCA_009380075.1 Alphaproteobacteria bacterium
AGGCCGAGCCCGCCGAACAGCACGGGGCGGGCGCCGATGCGGTCGACCAGGAAGCCGGCAGGGGTCTGGCTCAACCCAGAAGCCACGTAGAACGCCGCCGCAACGATCCCGAGCTGCGAATAGCTCAGCCCCATGTCGGCCGTCATCAGGGGAAACATCGACGGCAGGGCGAGCTGGTAGAAATGGCTGAACAGATGCCCGACCGAAATGATCCCGATGATCCGGGCGTCGCGCCCGGCGGGGCTGAGCGTGGTGGCCATGCCCGTCCGCCCCGGCTATTCGGCGGCGGCCGGCGCGGCGGCACTCTCCCTGCGCGCGGAATACTGCGCAGCGACGATGCAGACGATGGACGACAGCATCCACAGCACGATGCAGTAGAACACCGCGCGCGGATGGCCGGCGGCCAGCAGCGCGCCGAACACGACCGAGGTGACGCCGGAGCCGAAATCCATGCCCGAATAGATGAAGCCGAACACCCGTCCGCGCGCCTCCGGCGGGGTGATGCCGCGCACCACCATGTCGCGCGCGGGGCCCTGGATGCCGTAGAACACGCCGGCCGCGAGGAACAGCCCGAGCAGGACGGCGCCCGCCGGCTCGAAGATGGGGATCATGACCAGCAGGACGGCGACGCAGACGATCACCGCCCCGGTGACAATATCGTGCCGCTCGTTGCGGTCGGCCATGACGCCGCCGATCAGCACCCCGATCACGACGCCGGTGAGCAGCGCGGTGATCGAGCCGTTCGCGATGGCGAGCGGCGTGCCCATCATCTGGATCAGGGCCGAGGGGCCGAGCGTCATCAGCCCGACCTGTCCGCCCGCGATCAGGGAGAAGAAGAGGAAGCACAGCAGCACGGGCGCGCGCAGCAGCACGCCGATCCCGCCGCCGCGCGCGGCTTCCTGACGCTCGGCGCGTACCTGGGCGCTGCCGTCGTGCAGGTCGCCCCGGTTGAGCCACAGCGCGGCGACGACGACCAGCCCGGCGAGGCCGGAGATCATCAGCGCCTGCTGCCAGCCGAAGGCGTGGCCCAGCGCCAGCATCGCGATCGGAGCGACCGCGTAGCCGACGAATCCTCCGATGCCGTGCACCGAATAGGCGCGGCCGATCCGGCGCTCGCTGATCGACGCCGTCATGATGGAATAGTCCGCGGGGTGGAAGATCGAGTTGCCGAGCCCGCCGAGCACTGCGAGCAGCATCAGGAACGGGTACGACGTGGAGACGCCGTAGAGAGCGACGGCGCTGGCCAGAAGAGTCAGCCCGCCGATGAGCACGGGGCGGGCGCCGACGCGGTCGACCAGGAATCCCGCCGGCGTCTGCGCTGCGCCCGAGGTGACGAAGAATACGGTGCCGAGAAGGCCGAGCTGGGCATATCCGAGCCCCGTGGACTCGTGGATCAGCGGGAACAGGGCCGGCAGGGCGAGCTGGAAGTAGTGGCTGAAAAAATGGGCGACGCCGATCAGGCTGATGACTTTCACATCGCGCCGGACGTCGGCGGCTAGGGCGGTTGCCATGCTTCGAGCCTCGGGGAATTGCGGTTGCTGCGATTGGAACGGGTCTAATTTAGCACGGAGGATTCTGTGCGGCCAGTAGTCCGGACGACTGCACGGGGAAGCGGCGGTGGTTGCAGTCGCCCCCGGGCACTCGCCTCCTGCGGATGCCGTTGCCCTGGGCGAAAAGGAGCGGCCCATGTTCTTTCGACGTTTTTTTGGAACTTCCGGAGGACGAATGCGTCCTCTCCGACACGAGGAGCCCATAAGGATACGATGCGACAGTCCATGCAACGATGCATTAAGCTTCATGCGTCGCGACAGACAGGGAGGAAGCGGCGGTGCGCCGCGACGGTATGGTGGACGTTCGCAATGACCGGCAGTTCTTCCAGTCCGAGGTGATGCGCCTGATGGACAGGTTGTACGGCACGGCGCTGCGACTCACGGGCAACAGCGCCGATGCGGAGGACATCGTCGCCGAGGCCGTCGCCCGGGCGTGGGAGGCGCTACCGGCGCTTCGAGACCGTCAAGCCTTCGGTGGCTGGATTCAGCGAATCCTGACCAACGTCTACGTAAGCGAATGGCGCCGCAGGAGGGCACGGCCCATGACCGAACTGCCGAACGAAAGCGTGCCGGACGGCGAACTCGAGTTCTCGCTTTTCCGTCGGCTGCACCAGCCGTTCCTGCTGTGGTGGGGCACGCCGGAGCACGCGTTCCTCAACAAGCTGCTGCGCCGCGACATCGAGCGCGCGTTCGATGCCCTGCCCGAACCCTATCGCGCCGTCATGGTGCTGGTCGAGATCAATGGCTGGTCGTATTCCGAGACCGCCGAGTGCCTCGGTCTGCCCATCGGCACAGTACGGTCGCGCCTCGCACGGGCGCGCGGTCTGCTGCAACGCGCGTTGTGGTCCTGGGCCAAGGAGGCCGGCGTATCGGCCGCCGCCGGACCGGCGCCGGGGAGAAGGCTGTCATGAGCCCGCGGCCGATTAGCTGCGAGGAAGTTCTGGCGCGCCTGTTCGCCTATCTCGACGGCGAGCTTCGGGACGTCGAGCAGGCGGAGATTGACCGCCATCTCGAATGGTGCCGCGATTGCTTCACCAGGGCGGAGTTCGAGCGGCGGCTCAAGGCGAGGCTGGCGCAGGCGGGTCGGGCGTCGCCGCCGGAGCGCTTGCGCGAGCGGCTGAAGCTGATGATGGCGCGGTTTTAGGGGGGCCGAAGCGTGGTAGCGGTTCTTGGCTACTCCCGCGACGAGATCGCCTCGGCGGTCAGGGAGATGTACACAGCGGTCGCGACGACGCCGGAAGCGCATTTTCATTTTCCGGTCGGGGCGGCCGGGATGCAGATCGCGGGCTACCCCCATGAGTTGACGGAGGGGCTGCCGGAAGCGGCCGTGGCCTCGTTTGCCGGCGTCGGCTGCCCGTTTCGGGCCGGGACGCTCCCGCCCGGGGAACAGGTGCTCGATGTCGGATCGGGCGCCGGCGTCGACAGCATGATCGCGGGGCGGATGGTCGGGCAGGGCGGCAAGGTATACGCGCTCGACATGACGCCCGCCATGAGCGCCAAGCTTCGCGACACAGCGGCGAAGGCCGGGATCGAAAACCTCGAAATCAGGGAGGGAACGGCGGAGAACATCCCGCTGTCCGACGCCAGCGTCGATGTGATCGTCAGCAACGGGGTGCTCAATCTCGTTCCCGACAAGCGTCGCGCGATGCGTGAGATGTTTCGGGTGCTCCGGCCCGGCGGCCGTATGCAGATCGCGGACATCGTCATCAAGCGCCCCGTGACGCCGGACTGCCTCGGCGATCCCAAGCTCTGGGCGGAATGCGTGGTCGGGGCGACGGTCGACGAGGATTATCTCGAGATGTTCCGCGACGCGGGATTCGAGGAGGTGGAGGTAGTCCGCAGCTTCGACTATTTCGCGCACAGCCCGAGCCCGGAGACGCGCGAGGTGGCGCGGAGCTTCGACGCGAGAGCAATCGAGCTCCGGATGCGACGCGCCGAAACCCCGCCGCGATGGATCGGTGTGCTCGCGCGGCGCGTCAGTCCGAAACGCCTCGCGCGGCAGATCGGGCGCCGCGGAATGTGGGGCATCGTTGCGTTCGCCCTGGCGGCAGTTGCCTGCTACGGCGCGATTGCGGCGCTCGCCGGGCTCTCGCTGCTCGGGATCTCGCTGACGCTCGACGACGGTGTCTGGAGCGCCGCAATTGGGGGGCTTGCCGTAGCAACGGCGCTTGTCGTGGCGGCCGGATGGCGCAAGCACAGGCGGTGGGGGCCTACGATGCTCGCCGTCGGCGGTTCGACGCTTATCGGATATACGATGATCGTCGCCTATCACGGTCTTCTGGAAGCCGCGGGATTCGCGCTGCTCGCGGCGGGCGTCTTCTGGGACTATCGGATCCGGCGCTATGCCGGATCGCCGCGCGCACGCGGGGTTGCCGGACGGGATTCGGCGGCAGCGGCGAATCCAAGTGCGCTAACTTGACACTCAAGCGGAAAGGAGAGCGGCCATGACCTACCCGAAACCGAAGACGGACGAGTTGCCGGTCGACATGCAAGCGCTGCGGGAGGCGGTGCGGACCAAATACCGCGACGTCGCGCTCATGCCTCACGGAAAGTACCATTTCCACACGGGCCGTCCCCTTGCGGCGCGGCTCGGTTACGATCCTGCGGTTGTCGAGCGGTTGCCGGACGCCGCGGTGGAATCCTTCGCCGGGGTTGCGAATCCGTTCTTGCTGCGCCGCCTCGCCCCCGGGGAACGTGTCGTCGATGCCGGCTCCGGCGGCGGATTCGACTGCTTCGTTGCCGCCGACCAGGTGGCCGAGACCGGTCGTGTCGTGGGAATCGATATGACCGACGAAATGCTGGAAAAGTCGCGCCGCGTCGCGACCGCGCTCCGGCTGGGCCATGTCGAGTTCCGCTACGGCCTGCTGGAGGAGATGCCGGTCGAGGACGGCTGGGCGGATGCGGTGATCAGCAACGGCGTGATCAATCTCTGCGCCGACAAGCAGCAGGTCTTCGCCGAAGTTCTGCGAATTCTGCGGCCGGGTGGGCATCTGCAGTTCGCCGATATCGCGACCGGCAAGCCGGTTCCCGAAGCGGCGCGGAGCGACGTCGACCTTTGGACTGCTTGAATCGCCGGCGGCGTTCCGTGTGAGCGCTGGAAGGCGATGCTTGAGCAGAGCGGCTTTGTCGATGTCGAGATCGGGTCGGCGGTGGACACGTTCGCCGACGCCGGCGGTGAGGACAAGGCGCGGCTTTTCCAAGTCTACGGATACCCGTTCCTGGCGCGAAAGCCGGGATGAGAAGCCTCGGGTCGGCAGCCTCGACGCTGCCGGCTCTTCATTCACTGTAGCAAAGGGAGAAACAGATGAACGACACGACGCGCGACCTTGTAATGGTTATGACCCATGGGGCGGATCATGAGCTTTCGTCGGTAGCGTTCACGATCGCCAATGGCGGCATCACGTCCGGGCTGACGGTTTCCATATTCCTCACCAGCGCCGCCGTCGACCTGGTCCGCAAGCGCGCCATCGGGACAACCCACGTGAAACCGCTCGACCCTCTGGAGAACCTCGTGAAGGATTTCCTGGCACGAGGAGGAAAGTTGTGGGCCTGCACCCCTTGCGTTAAGGCGCGCGGTTACGAACAGGGCGATCTTATCGAGGGCGTGGAGATCGCCGGTTCGAGCAAGATTCACGAGTTGATCAAGGCCGGAGCGGCTACCCTCAGCTTCTGACCGCCCCACGCCCAGCGGTTGAGGCATAGCGCCGCGCTGCAGGTATTCCCGGCTGACAGCCGATGCGGGCGCGACTACGATGCGCCCGCATCGGCACGGAACAGGGGAAATCGGCGGTGAAGGTAGGGATCGCGGGGCTCGGGACCATCGGGTTCAAGGTGGCGAAGGCTCTCGACGACGGAATCGAGGGGCTGGAGCTTGTGGGCGTGGTCGCGCGCGACCGGGGCAAGGCGGAGGACCGGCTGACGGCGCTGAGACACCCGCCTGCGGTCGTGTCGGCGGGGGAGTTGGCGGCGGTGTCCGATATCGTCGTC
>WHSO01000002.1 GCA_009380075.1 Alphaproteobacteria bacterium
GCCTGATGCACGAGGTCGAGGTGGCGATGGACGCCGGCGCCGTCGGCTTCTCCACTACCGTCTCGGCCAACCATCGCACCGCAAGGGGCGGGCCGGTGGCGAGCCGCGCCGCCGACTGGTCCGAGATCCGGGCGCTCGCCGGCGTCATGGGCCGCCGCGGCGAGGGCGTGTTCGAGATCTCCCGCGGCATCGCCAACGTCGATGCCGAGACGCGGCGGGCCGAGATCGACCGCCTGAAATCGCTGGCACTCGACACCGGAGTGCCCTGCACCTTCGGCGGCGCCTGGTCCACCCGGGCGCACAACCGCAACTGGCGCGAGCAGTTCGCCATGGTCGACGACGTCACCCGCGCCGGCGGCAAGATGCTGGTGCAGGCGACCGCCGCCTGGAACGGCTCGCTGCGCTCGTTCGAGACCTTCATGCCCTACGACATGGCCCCGGTCTGGCGCGAGTTCCGCAAGCGCCCGCTGGCCGAGCAGGAAACGGGCCTGCGCGACCCCGAGATGCGCGCGAAGCTGGTCGAGGCCGTGCACAATCACAAGCGCGAGACCAACCCCGCCTACAACAACGTGCTGCTGCGCGACGTGGACTGGAACTGGTATTTCCCGATGTACAAGACGCTGCCGCCCTACCGCTCGGTGGCCGAGATCGCGCGCGAGCGCGGGCAGGAGCCGATCGAGACGGTCATCGACCTGGCGCTGGAAAAGGACCTCAAGCTGTTCTTCATCGCCCCCACCAACTGCGAGGACCAGGACTACGTGCTGGCCATGTTGCGCCACCCCAACACGGCGGTGACCTTCGGCGATTCGGGCGCCCATGTGGAGACCATCGTCAACCCGGTGCAGGCGGACCTCTTGGGCAACTGGGTGCGCCAGAAGAACGCCATCACCCTGGAAGCGGCGGTGCGCAAGGTCACCTTCGACATCGCCGCCTTCTGGGGCCTCGACCGGCGCGGCCTGGTGAGCGAGGGCTGGCATGCCGACCTCGTGGTCTTCGATCCCGCCACGATCGCCCCCGACCTGCCCGCGCTGGTCCACGACCAGCCGACCGGTGCCGCCCGCATCCTGCAGAAGGCGGTGGGCATCGCGGCGACGGTGGTGAACGGTGCGGTGCTGACGCGGAACCAGGAGCACGTGGGCGGCACTCCGGGGAAACTGCTGCGCGGCGCGCCGAAGACCGCGCGCACGAACATGCAGGCAAGGACAGGAACGTTACAGGGAACCGGCGCGCTTCTGCGCGCCTGAACGCGGCGCCGAAGTGCCGCAATGAGCAGACGGGCGGAAGCGAAAGGGAAACAGCACATGACGACAGTATCGAAGACGGGGATGGCGGGCGCGGCCCTCGCGGGGCTTGCCCTTTCCGGTGTGGCCCTCCTCGGGATCACGGGCCCGGCGGCGGCCCAGGACGTATCGTTCAAGGGCAAGACGGTGAACCTCATCATCACCTCAGGCACCGGCGGCTCGGTGGACCTTCTCGCCCGCATCGGCGCGCGGCACCTCGGCCCGCACCTGCCGGGCAGTCCCACCGTCATCCCCAGGAACCGGGGCGGCGCGGGCGGCATCGTCGGCGCCAACTACATCTACGACCAGGCGAAGAAGGACGGGACCGAGCTCGGCTCCTCGCTCAACTCCATCCCCTTCGCGCCGCTGTTCTACGGCCAGAAGAAATCCAAGGCGACCTTCGACGCGACCAAGTTCAACTGGATCGCGAGCCCGGTGAAGTTCGTCGCCGTCTCCGTCGCCTGGCACACGTCGAAGATCAAGAAGTGGCAGGACCTGCGCGAGCACCAGATGATCGTCGGCTCGTCCGGCGCGGGATCGAGCGGCACCATCGACGGCCAGCTCCTGAACGCGCTGATGGGCTTCAAGTACAAGATCATCATCGGCTATCCGTCGGGCGGCGATACCGACCTCGCCATGATCCGCGGCGAGATCGAGGGCCGCGTCACCACCGCCTGGGCCGGCCTCACCAGCCGTTACCCGCAGTGGCTGAAGGACAAGACGGTGACGCTGCTGTACCAGATGGGGCTCGAGAAATATCCCGGCATGCCGGCCGAGGTGCCGCTGCTTATCGACCATGTAGAGGACCCGACCAACAAGGCGGCGCTCGCCCTCAAGATGACGGCCTATGACATCGGCTACCCGATCTATGCCCCGCCGGGCACGCCGGCCAACATCGTCGCCACCCTGCGCAAGGCCTATACCGACACCTACAAGGACCCGAAGCTGCTGGCCGAAGCGAAGAAGGCCCGCGTCGATATCGAGCCGATCAGCGGCGAGAAGGTGGCAAAGATGGTTGCCGACGCCTACGCCGCGCCGGAGCCGGTGAAGGAGCTCCTGCGCACCGCCATCAACTCGCCGCAGAAGCTCGAGAAGGTGAAGACCGTGAAGGTCGCCACCACCCTCACCGGCATCCAGAAGAAGGGCCGCGTGGTGGCGTTCGAGAACAAGGGCAAGGCCCAGACCGCCAAGGTCGCCAAGAAGACGAAGATCACCGTTGGCGGCAAGGCGGCCAAGGCCGACGCCCTCAAGAAGGGCATGGCCTGCGACGTCGACTATTGGGGCGACGGCAGCCAGATCAAAACGATCAACTGCAAGTAGGGGCAATTGCAAGCAGGGGCAATTGCCCTTAGGAGAATAGGAGAACTGCAAGCGGACCGTGGTGCTCTAACATTGAATCGTCATGCCCCGCTTTATGCGGGGCATCCATGGATCGCCCGGATAAACCGGGCGATGACGAATGAGTGGATTGTTTCAACCCTTGGGAGACGTGCACCAATGCGTGCAGTCTAATTGTTGTAACGTCATGCCCCGCTTTATGCGGGGCATCCACCCGCCTTCGCGAAGCTCGCTTCGGCGGGCGGAGGAAGGTGGATCGCCCGGACGATCCCCCGATCAAGTCGGGGGAGGGCGATGACGAACTGTTAAATTGATCCAACGTTTGAGAAACGTGTTTTAGCATGCATCGGCAAGCAGGGAGATCGAACCAAAGGTAGTGAACGGCCGGTGCCGACCCGCGACGGTGAACGCGCGGGCGGCGATCCGGAACAATGGCTGCGCGGCGCACCAATGACCGCGCGAACCGGAAAGAACAGGGAAACGACCTTCGGAAAGGGAAGCGGCGCGCGCTGCGTGACTCAGCCGGGCGTGCCTGAACCGGGCGCCATCGCGACCGGCGACAAGCAAGACGGCTTCAACCGAAAGGGAGACAGCATATGACGACAGCACCGAACAAGCGGACCGCGGGCATGGTCGCGGCCGCGGGCATGGCGTTCGCGGGACTGGCGCTGGCCGGGGCCACGGGCCCGGCCCAGGCCCAGGACACGTCCTTCAAGGGCAAGACCGTGACCCTCTTCATCACCTCGGGCTCCGGCGGCTCGGTGGACCTGATGGCCCGCCTCGGCGCCCGGCACCTGGGCAAGCACCTGCCCGGCAACCCCTCCGTGCTGGCCAAGAACAAGGGGGGCGCGGGCGGCATCGTCGGCGCCAACTACATCTGGGAACAGGCGCCCAAGGACGGCACCGAGCTCGGCTCGTCGCTGAACTCCGTCCCCTTCGCGCCGCTGTTCTACGGCCAGAAGAAGTCCAAGGCGGCGTTCGACGCCACCAAGTTCAACTGGATCGCGAGCCCGGTGAAGTTCGTCGCCGTGTCCATCGCCTGGCACACCTCGAAGATCAAGAAGTGGCAGGACCTGCGCGAGCGCGAGATGATCGTCGGCTCGTCGGGCCTCGGCTCGTCCAGCACCGTCGACGGCTTCGTCATGAATGCGCTGATGGGCTTCAAGTACAAGGTCATCATCGGCTATCCGTCGGGCTCCGACATCGACCTCGCCATGATCCGCGGCGAGACCGACGGCCGCGCCACCACCGCCTGGGCCGGCATCACCAGCCGCTATCCGAAGTGGCTGAAGGACAAGACGGTAACCGTGCTGTACCAGATGGGACTCGAGAAATACCCCGGCGTGCCGAAGGACGTGCCGCTGATCATTGACGCGGTCGAGGACCCGAAGAAGAAGGCGGCGCTCAAGCTCAAGATGGCGGCCTATGACGTGGGCTACCCGATCTACGCGCCGCCCGCCACGCCGGCCGCGACGGTCGCGACCCTGCGCAAGGCCTATGCCGACACCTACAAGGACCCGCAGCTCCTCGCCGAGGCCAAGAAGTCCCGCGTCGACATCGCGCCGCTCACCGGCGAGCAGGTGGCGAAGATCGTCGCCGACGCCTACGCCGCGCCCGAGGACGTGAAGCAGATGCTGCGCGATGCCATCAACGCGCCGCAGAAGCTCGACAAGGCGAAGACGGCGAAGGTCGCGACCACCCTCACCGGCATCCAGAAGAAGGGCCGGGTGGTGGCCTTCGAGGCGAAGGGCAAGGCGACGACCGCCAAAGTCGCCAAGAAGACGAAGATCACGGTCGGCGGCAAGGCGGCCAAGGCCAGCGCGCTCAAGGCCGGCATGGCCTGCACCGTCGACTACTATGGCGACGGCGGCCAGGCGAAGACCATCGCCTGCAAGTAGCGGGTTGCGTCAGTTGGGACGTGAAAGCGCCGGGAGGGGTGAAACCTTCCCGGCGCTTACTACCGTGGTTTCTGGTTGTTTCCCGAGTTGCTATCATCAAATGGCAGACAGGCATGGGTTTTTTCCGTAAGCCTGTTTGAGGAGCGATGATGTCGATACGCGTTGCGGTTAGGCCGAAATTGTTGCGCTGGGCGCGCGAGCGCTCCGGCATAGATAATGACGTTTTGGTGCATCGGTTTCCCAAACTCCAGGAATGGGAGAGGACTAATACTCAGCCGACCCTCAAGCAGCTTGAGCAATTCGCAAAGGCGACTCATACGTCGGTTGGCTATTTCTTCCTTGAGGAGCCTCCCGTCGAAAATGTTCCAATTCCGGATTTTCGAACAGTAGGGAACAAGCATATAGCGCGTCCAAGTCCTGATCTTCTGGACATGGTGTATATCTGCCAGCAGAGACAGGAATGGTATGCGAATTATGCGCGATCTCTGCACGAGGAAACTTTCTCCTTTGTGGGTTCGATGCAACTTACGAGTCGTGTCGAGGCTGCGGCCGAAGGTATTAGGGATGCGCTTGAATTTGACCTAGATCATCGACGGTTGATGTCCACATGGACAGAGGCTCTGCGTAATTTCATCGAGCAAGCGGACGCCTTGGGTGTCCTCGTCATGGTGAGCGGCATAGTCGGTAGTAACACTCATCGTCCGCTCAACCCGGATGAATTCCGCGGATTTGCACTTTCGGACAGTTACGCGCCTTTGATCTTTATAAATGGGGCTGATACCAAGGCAGCCCAGATGTTTACGCTTGCGCATGAGTTGGCGCATATCTGGCTGGGTGAGTCGGCACTCTCGGACGCCGGACCGATTACCGAACTTACCGAGAAGACAAATCGTATTGAGCTATGGTGCAATAAGGTTGCGGCGGAGCTTCTGGTCCCAATCGAGGCTTTGCGTGCGGACTATCGCAAAGAAGCTGGTCTCACTGACGAATTGAAGCGGCTCGCGCGCCGCTTTAAAGTGAGCACTCTGGTTATCTTGCGGCGGATTTACGATTGCGGTGGTATCTCGCGTGCTCAACTATGGAAAGCGTATGACGAGGAACTGGAAAGACTGCGTGCGATTCCTCGTGGAAGCGGGGGTGATTTTTACAACACGCAAATTGTGAGGACCGGCAGGCGATTTACCAGTGCGCTCGTAGGCAGCACGCTTGAGGGACAGACACTTCACCGGGATGCGTTTCGCCTCCTTGGGTTTTCCAAGCTTTCCACTTTCCAGGAATTAGGGCGTTCCTTAGGGGTCGCCTGATGGCCTATTTGCTGGACGCCAATATCTTCATCCAGGCGAAGAATCTTCACTATGGCCTCGATTTCTGCCCCGCATTTTGGGATTGGCTACTCCGAAGCAATGCCACGGGCAAAGTCTTCAGCATTGAAAAAGTCGGTGACGAGCTCGCGGCGGGAGCAGATGAGTTGTCTGATTGGGCTGCACAGCGCGGGCCGGTCTTCTTTCTTCCGCCGGATACCGCAGTGCTTCCAGCTCTTAATCAAGTTAGCACCTGGGTATCGAGCAACGGCTACGATCCCGCGGCAGTGAATACATTCCTGCAGGTTGCCGATTACTTTCTCGTAGCTCACGCGCTCGCTCATGAGCATACGGTCGTGACACACGAGATCCCTGCCGCTACTACCAAGAGAGTCAAGATTCCAAACGTTTGTATTGGCTTAAAGGTTAAGACAATGTCGCCTTTTGAGATGCTTAGGAAGGAACGCGCACGGTTCGTTCTAGGGAAGTGAGGACAATAAATCGTCGGCAACGGGCCGTGGCGCATCTGCTTCAGGTTCCGTGCCGGCGATGCCTTCGATGTCGAGATTATCGATTATCATTGAGAGGAAAAAATCATGATCGCGCACCCCGGAGAACTGCTCGCGCTGGAATTGAAGGAAAGGGACCTGAGCGCAAATGCCTTCGCCCTGGCGATTCGCGTCCCCGCGAACCGGATAGCTGCCATCGTGAAGGGAGAACGGGCCGTCACTCCCGAAACCGCGCTGCGGATCGCCCGCTACTTCGGCACCGACGCCGGAATGTGGCTGAGGATGCAGGCCGATTTCGACCTCGCCGTCGCCGAACGGAAGGTGGGGGCGAAAATCAGGAAGGAAGTCCTGCCCGTGGAATGAGTTCGTTCGACGCGGATTGCTGCGGCGACGGCGGCGCGGCAATCGGCGTACGTACCGATTCCCGCTTACGCAGTGAGCGTCAGTATGCAGCGAACTACTAAAGCTGTTTCCGCATGAAAATGCAGGCCATGCGTTGGCCGGTAGCGAGCTTGTGTTCGCCCCGGCCCAATTCCTGAAAGCCGTTGGCTTTATAGAATGCGACTGACGCCAACGATGCGTCTACGTCGATGGAGCTGGCGCCATGCCGCTGTGCCGCCGATTCGGCGGCGGCGAGGAGGGCGGAGCCGACCCCCATCCGTGCCGCGTCACCGCGCACATAGATGGCGGTGCGGTGCTTGCCGGCATCGCAACGGTAGGACGAAATGCCTATGATGCAGTCTTCTTTTCCGGCCTCGTGCGCAATGGCGATGAAGAATTCCTCGCCGTTGTCCATCGCGCGGCGGTAAGTGTCGCCGCTGCGCGGCGCGCCCCAGGCGTCGATGACGTCGGCATCGTAGACCGCCGCGCCGAGCGAACGGATCGAATCCAAGTGCACTTCGGCGATAGCGTCGCAATCGTCAATGGTGGCGTGACGCACGAAAATTCCTTTTGCCGGCGCCATGTCGAGCGCTCCTAGGAACTGCCCTGCTGTTCGGGGGCTTCCGTAATCCCCTTATTCATCGCCTTCACGCCCGCGGCCGGGCCGTCGGGGTGGTGCCACACCGCGCCGAGGACGGCGAGGAAATCGGCGCCGGCGCGCACCAGCGGCGCGCAGTTGGTGGCCGTGATGCCGCCGATGGCGACGCAGGGCACCTCCATCATCTCCGACCACCATTCGATGATCTCCGGCTCCGGGTGGCCCTTGGCGTCCTTTGTCGTCGTCGGGAAGAAGGCGCCGAAGGCGACGTAGTCGGCACCCCGTTCGGCGGCCTCGATGGCGAGGTGGCGCGAGTCGTGGCAGGTGACGCCGACGATGCCGCCGGGGCCGACGATGCGGCGTGCCTCGTCGTAGCTCGCGTCCTCCTGGCCGATATGCACGCCATCGCAGCCGGTGGCGCGGGCGAGGTCCGGCCGGTCGTTGAGCAGGAAGGCGACGTCGCGCGCCTGCGCGATGGGGCAGAGGCACTCGGCGGCGCGGCGGATGGCGTCGTCGTCGATCCCCTTGAGCCGGAGCTGCACGCAGGCGACCTCGCCGGCGTCGAGCGCGCGGGCGAAGTCGTCGCGGAAGGCTTGCAGGTCGATCCGTTCCGGCGTGATCAGGTAGAGCCGGCAGCCGGCGTCTGTCTTGTCCATGCGTCCTAAGCCGTGTCGTCGTTACGTTGGAACGTCATTCCCCGTCGCCACTTTCCGTCATGCCCCGTCCCCAATGCCGTCATGGCTCTCTCTGTTCCGTCATGCCCCGACTTGTTCGGGGCATCCATCGAAACCGTAACATGGATGCCCCGCATGAAGCGGGGCATGACGTTGGAGGGTGTGACGGGCGATGACGGTTTTTGGACGTGCCGCATGAAGCCGGCATGACGTTAAAGGGAAGGGCGTGAGAGTGCCGATGGGCGCGTCAGCCGCGCGGCGGGTGCGGCACCGCGTCGTAGCGCCGTCGCGGCTCCAGGATCTCCAGCCGGTTGCCGCCCGGGTCGAAGACGAAGAAGCGGTCCTGGTGGAAGTCGCGCTCCTCGGAGTACGCCGGCTCGGCGTCCTCGATGCGCACGCCCGCGTCCTCGAAGCGCTTGCGCGCCGCCTTGAGGTCGTCCACCTGGAAGCCGAGGTGGTTGCGCATGTTCCTGTTGGTCTGGCCCTCGGAATTGCGGGCGACGCCGAGGTGCAGCTCGTACCACGGGTTCTCCGAGAGGCAGTAGTGCTGCCCGGCGGGGCCGAGGCTGTCGGGCTTCTTCAGCGGCCTGAGGCCCATGACCTCGCCGTAGAACGTCTTGGCCTCCGCCTCCTTCTCCGGCGGCACCTGGACGTTGAGGTGATCGACACGCTGGATCAATGCCATGACGGACTCCCTTTGTGCCTTATGCCTGTTGCCGGATGCCCCGAACACGTCGGGGCATGACGAAGGAGGCGATGACGCCTCAGCCCGCTACTTCCCCTGATAAATGCGGATGATCTGGTCGAGCATGGCGATGGCCTCGTCGCGCGGGCGCTGGAAGGTGTTGCGCCCGATGATCGAGCCGGTGCCGCCGCCGTCGCGGACGCCGCGCACCTCGCCGAGGAGGCCCTCGATGCCCTTGGCCTCGCCGCCGGAGAAGACGACGAGCCGGCGTCCGTCGAAGGCCGACTGGACCACGTGCCTGACCCGTTCGGCGAGCGTCGCGCGCGGGATGTTGCGCTCCTCGTAAACCTTCTTGGCGGCGGGAAGCTCGAGGAACTCGGTCGGCGGCTTGACCTTGATGATGTGGGCGCCGAGCAGGGCCGCCATGTGGGCGGCATAGGCGCAGATGTCGATGGCGGTCTCGCCGTCTTTCGAGAGAGTCCCGCCGCGCGGATAGGACCAGATGACGACGGCGAGGCCGACGGACTTGGCTTCCTCGGCCAGTTCGCGCGCTTCCTCCATCATGTCGAAGGCGGCATCCGACCCGGGATAGATGGTCAAGCCGATGGCCGAACAGCCGAGGCGCAGCGCGTCGCCGACCGAGCCGGTGACCGCCTGGTTGGCGTCCTCCTTGAAGCGGGCGAGCGAGTTGGAGCTGTTGACCTTGAGGATGGTCGGGATGGCGCCGGCGAAGCTGTCGGCGCCGGCCTCGATCATCCCCAGCGGCGCGGCATAGGCCGACAGCCCGGCGTCGATGGCCAGCCTGAAATGGTAGTGCGGGTCGTAGGCGGCGGGGTTGGGGGCGAAGGAGCGGGCGGGGCCGTGCTCGAAGCCCTGGTCGACGGGCAGGATCACCAGCTTGCCGGTGCCGCCGAGCTTCCCCTGCATCAGGATACGGGCGAGGTTGGCCTTGGTGCCGGGGCTGTCGCTCTCGTAATTGTCGAGGATCTTCTTGACGCGCTGGGTGATCTTCATGGCCGTGTCCCGTGTTCCGTTGTTCTGCCCTGGCGTTGTCCTGCCCTGGGGGGAAATTCACCGTTCAGGAATAGCCGAGCCCTAGCCCTTTTGCAACGTGCCCCGGCGCGGTTTTCCGCGGGACTTTTGTGGTGGCTGGCGGTCCCGGCGCGGGCTTTCGGGCGGGCGCTCATAGGGATTGTGGGGGGCGAGGCGCGCGGCCACGGCGGCGTTGGGCTCCGGCACGGTGGCGAGGTCCAGGGCGGGGCCTGCCTTTCCGGTCACAAAGAGTACACCGGCGGCCTCGGCCAGCGCCTTCAGGCGCGCGCGCGCCTTCGGCCGGGCGCGGCAGCGGATCGCCTCGATGCCTTCCCTTATGGCGCCCAGCGCGCGGCCCGGTTCCTCGCCGCAGTCGAGCACGCACACGGCTTCCACCTCCGGGTATTCGTGGCGCGCCGCGGCGATCATCGCCGCCCACCAGCCGGCGCCGGCATGGCCCGCGGCGCCGGGCGCGCTTTCGATGCGGATGGGGACGCGCGCGACGGAAGCGGCGGCGAAGACGATGCGGGCCTGGGCGAGGTCGTGGACGATGAAGACGGGGGACGGGGGCATGCGCACCTTTCGCGGTCCGTGCCGGAGGGGAGACCGGCGGCATCCATCTTGCCCCATCGTGCGCGCGGCGGCGAGGTCGCGGCCGCGTGGTGGCAGGACGGCCGGGCGGAAAGTGACCGTGCCGGGAATTTCCGGCGCGGCCGGGAGTCATCGTAGTGCTTTCGGGTAGTGCTTTCGGCTGAGGTGCCGCTGGCGACCGTTGCGCGGGCCGCGGGCGGCTATTATTGTGGGTGCAAGAGCGTGGGGGCGAAATCGTCCAACAGAACAGGGGCCGAGAACGCCATGAGTGAACTTTCGAACGCGCGCGAGGAACTGGAACACGCCATCGACAGGATCGAGGCGGCGCTGGCGCGGCGCGGCGACGATGCCGAGC
Organism: Alphaproteobacteria bacterium; assembly: GCA_009380075.1. Lineage (GTDB taxonomy): Bacteria > Pseudomonadota > Alphaproteobacteria > SMXQ01 > SMXQ01 > WHSO01. The sequence continues at coordinate 10,643 of WHSO01000002.1, forward strand.
TGCAGCGCGCCCTGCAGGAGGCGCAGAAAGAGACGCGCCGCCTGCGCACCGCCGCCGATTCGGTGAGCGGGCGCCTGGACCAGGCCATAGGCCGGCTCCGGGCGACCCTCGACAGCGGCACCGAGCACTGAACGCCGCAACGGCGGGGACGCGAATGGCCCAGATCAAGGTCCACATCAACGGGCGCTCCTACGATGTCGCCTGTGACGACGGACAGGAAGAACACGTGCTCCGGCTCGGCCGCTACGTCGACAAGAAGGTCGGCGAGCTGGCGAACCAGATCGGCCAGGTCGGCGACACCCGGCTGCTGGTGATGGCGGCGCTGGTGATCACCGACGAGCTGTCGGAAGCCTACGGCGAGCTCGAGGACATCCGCGAGGGCAAGGCCGGCGTGGTCGGCGCGGGCGGCGGGACGAGCCCCGCCGATGCGCGCGCGGCCGAGGATATCCGCGCCCTCGTGCGCCGCATCGAAAGCATTGCCCGCAGCCTCGAAGGCGCCTAAGTATAGCGCGGGCGGGTGCTGCGCCGTTCGTCAGGCCACTATATCCCTGGGGCCGATACTCTAGCCCTCGGGAGCTGTCCCTGCCGGGGCCGTGGTCCCGGTACATGGCACCCACCTTAAGTGAGGGCCGCAGAGGATAAGAACAGCCGACGGCGGGATGGCCCCGTCCACCCTTTCGCAATCCCGTGGCGCCCGCGAGCCCTCTCGTGCGGGCCGCCCTCGCGCCAAGGTGGCCGCTTGCCCGACACGCCTTCAAACAAGAACCCGGCCCCTGCGAGCCCGACGCGGGACCCGGCCAAGGCGGAACTGCGGATCGCCGCCCGCGCGCGCCGCCGCGCTGCCCATGACGCCTTCGGCGCGCGCATCGGCCCGATCCTCACCGCCAATTTCATGGCCGCGTTCTCGCTGGCGCCGCGTGAGGCGATCGCCGGCTACAACCCGATCAACGACGAGGCCGACATCGCGCCGCTGATGGCGGCGCTCGCCCAGCGTGGCCATCCCCTGTGCCTGCCCGCGGTGGTGGCGCGAGACGCGCCGCTGGCCTTCCGCGCCTGGTCCTCCGGGGCGGCGCTGGTGCCGGGCCCCATGGGCATCCTCGAGCCGCCGGCCGCCGCCGCCGCGCTCTGCCCCGACGTGGTGCTGGTGCCGCTGCTGGCGTTCGACGGCAGCGGCCACCGCCTCGGCTACGGCGGAGGCTATTATGACCGGACGCTGGCGGTGCTCCGGGCCGCGGGGCGGGTGCTCGTCGTCGGCGTCGCCTATTCCGCCCAGGAGGTGGACAGCCTGCCCGGCACCGAACATGATCAGCGCGTCGACGCGGTGCTGACCGAACTGGGCATCGTCCGTTTTGCGCGGAAGGCCCCATCGCCATCGAAGGACACGGCATGAAACTCCTGTTTTGCGGCGATATCGTCGGCCGCTCGGGACGCGCGGCGGTGGCGCGCCACCTGCCGGAACTGCGCCGGTCCCTCGGCCTCGACCTCGTCGTCGGCAACGGCGAGAACGCCGCCGCCGGTTTCGGCATCACGCCAAAGGTGGCGGCCGAACTGCACGACGCCGGCATCGACGTGATCACCACCGGCAACCACGCTTTCGACCAGCGCGAGATCATCCCCTATATGGACGCCGACAACCGCATCCTGCGTCCCGCCAACTACCCGCCCGGCACGCCCGGGCGCGGCGCCGTGCTGACCCGCACCAAGGGCGGGCGCGAGGTGCTGGTGTTCCAGGTCATGACGCGGCTGTTCATGGAGGCGCTCGACGATCCGTTCCGCGCCGCCGAGGACGCGCTCGCCGCGCACGAGATGGGCCGCACCGTCGACGCCGTCATCGTCGACGTGCACGGCGAGGCGACGAGCGAGAAGATGGCCATGGCCCATATGCTGGACGGGCGGGTGTCCTTCGTCGTCGGCAGCCATTCCCATATCCCGACCGCGGATGCCCAGCTCTTCGCCGGCGGCACCGCCTACCAGACCGACGCCGGCATGTGCGGCGACTACGATTCGGTCATCGGCATGGAAAAGGACGAGGCGGTGGCCCGCTTCGTCACCCGCATGCGCCGCGAGCGCCTGTCGCCGGCCGACGGCGAGGGCACGTTCTGCGCCGTCTACTGCGAGACCGACGACGCGACCGGGCGCGCGCTCCGCGTCTGCCCGGTGCGCCTGGGCGGGCGGCTCGCGCCGGCACTTCCGTGAGCGTCCCGTCCGCGCCCGCGGCGATGTCGCCGGGCGCACCTGTTCCCGGACGGCGACGCCGGTTGATTCCGCGCTCCCGGTGGCGCCAAAATGCGGCCATATTGCTCTGATACCCAAACCTGTTCTGCTGTGTTTCACCACAAGATGTGGTAAATTGTCGCAGCCATCCATCAGAACCTAGATATCGGACTTCCATGGCCGGGCATTCCCAATTCAAGAACATCATGTTCCGGAAGGGCGCGCAGGACGCCAGGCGTGCCAGGATTTTCACCAAAATCGGGCGTGAACTGACGGTCGCCGCCAAGTCCGGGGCCGATCCCGAGTTCAACCCGGCGCTGCGGGCCGCCATCGCGCTGGCGAAGACCAACAACATGCCCAAGGACAATATCGAGCGCGCCATCCGCCGCGGCGCCGGCGGCGGCGCCGACACCGACTACACCGAAATATCCTATGAAGGCTACGGGCCGGGGGGCGTGGCGGTGATCGTGGATGCGCTCACCGACAACCGCAACCGGACCGCGTCCGAGGTGCGGTCGATCTTCGGCAAGCACGGCGGCAACCTCGGCGAATCGGGATCCGTCGCCTTCCAGTTCAAGCGCTGCGGTATGATCACCTACCCGTCGGCGGCTGCGAAGGACGACGCGATGTTCGAAGCGGCACTCGAGGCGGGTGCCGAGGACGTCTCCTCCGGGGCCGACGGCCACGAGATCATCACCGCGCCCGAGGATTTCGCCCAGGTGTCGGAGGTGCTGAAGGAAAAATTCGGCGAACCCGTGAGCGCCAGCCTGACCTGGAAACCCAACGTCACGGTCGGCGTCGACGAGGAAAAGGCGCGCACCCTGATGAGCCTGATCGAGGCGCTGGAGGACAACGACGACGTACGCTCGGTGTCCACCAACCTCGAGATCAGCGACGAGATCATGGAGAGACTGAGTGCCTGAATCGCGTCCCCGTTGCGTTGCACCGCCCCCGTGCCGGATATCGGCATCGTCATGAGGCTGCTCGGCCTCGATCCCGGTTTGCGCGCGACCGGCTGGGGCGTGATCGAGGTAACGGACGGGCGCCTGCGCCATGTCGCCAACGGAACCCTGCACACGCGCTCAACCGACCCCATCGGTACGCGCCTGGCGGCGCTCTACGACGGCGCCCGCACGATCATCGCCGCCCATGCGCCCGACGCGGCGGCGATCGAGGAAACCTTCGTCAACCGCAACCCGCAGAGCGCGCTGCGCCTCGGCCTCGCGCGCGGCGTGCTGCTGCTGGCGCCGGTGCATGCCGGTCTGGAGGTGACGGAATATGCCGCCAACCGGGTCAAGAAATCCGTCGTCGGCGTCGGCCACGCGGCCAAGGCGCAGATCGGCATGATGGTGCGTACCCTGCTGCCCCAGGCCGAGGTGGACAGCGAGGATGCGGCCGACGCGCTGGCGGTCGCCATCTGCCACGCCCATTACAGTCAGAACCGCATCGTCGTCCTGCCGCCCCCGAAGCGGCGCGCGGGTGCCGGGTGGAGGGCACGATGATCGCGTCCCTGCGCGGGCTGGTGGAGCAGGTGGACGACGACGGCGCCATCGTCGATGTCGGCGGCGTCGGATACCTCGTCTTCTGTTCCGGCCGCACGCTGACGGCCCTGCCGCGCGCCGGCGAAGCGGTGCACCTGCGCATCGAAACCCATGTCCGCGAGGATCACATTCACCTTTACGGTTTCGCCACCGAATCGGAACGCACCTGGTTCCGGCTGCTGACCACGGTGCAGGGCGTCGGCGCGCGGCTGGCGCTCGCCATCCTGTCGGCGCTGTCGCCCACGGACCTCGGCCGCGCCATCGCCTCCGGCGACCGTGTGGCGGTGAGCCGCGCCAACGGCGTCGGATCGAAGCTCGCCGCGCGGATCGTGACGGAGCTCAAGGACAAGGCGGGCGGTATCGAGCTCGGCCCCCAGGCGCGCGTCGGCGGCGCGTTCCGGGTGGAGGACAAGGGGCGCGACAACGGCGAGGACCGGCGTGTGTCCGACGCGGTGTCGGGCCTGGTAAACCTGGGTTACGGGCGCACCGAAGCCTATGGCGCGGTGATCGATGCGTTGCGCGAGATCGGCGACGACGCGCGGGTCGAAGCCCTGATCCGCAGCGGGCTCGCGCGGCTCGGCGCGGCGGCGTGAGCTGACGGCGGCGCATGATGGCGACACATAAGGGCATCACCGATCCGCGCCTTGCCGACGCCGTCGAGGCGGCCGAGCCCGAGGACCCGTTGCGTCCGGAACGGCTGGCCGACTTCACCGGGCAGGCGCGGGTGTGCGAGAACCTCGGCGTCTTCGTCGCCGCCGCGCGCACGCGGGGCGAGGCACTCGACCACGTGCTCCTGTCGGGACCGCCGGGCCTCGGTAAGACGACGCTGGCACGGATCATCGCGCGCGAGCTCGGCGTCGGCTTCCATGCCACGTCCGGCCCCGTGATCGCGCGCGCCGGCGACCTGGCGGCGCTGCTCACCAACCTGCAGTCGCGCGACGTCCTGTTCATCGACGAGATTCACCGCCTCCAGCCGGTGATCGAGGAGATTCTCTACCCGGCGATGGAGGACTTCGAACTCGACCTGATCATCGGCGAGGGACCGGCGGCGCGGAACGTGCGCATCGAGCTGCAGCCCTTCACCCTGGTGGGGGCGACGACGCGTACCGGGCTTCTGACGACGCCGCTGCGCGACCGGTTCGGGATTCCGCTCCGCCTCGATTTCTACGAAGTGGCGGAGCTCGAGACGATCATGCGGCGCGGCGCCGGCATCCTCGGCCTGTCGCTGGCCCCCGACGGCGCCCATGAGATCGCGCGCCGGGCGCGCGGCACCCCCCGGGTGGCCGGGCGCCTGCTGCGCCGGGTGCGTGATTTCGCCGCCGTCGCCGGTGCCAGGACCGTGGACGCCGGGATCGCCGATGCGGCGCTCACCCGGCTGGAGGTGGACGGGCGCGGCCTCGACCTCATGGACCGGCGCTACCTCGGCGTCATGGCGGAGCATTACGGGGGCGGCCCGGTCGGGGTCGATACCCTGGCCGCCGCCCTGTCCGAACAGCGCGACGCGCTGGAGGAAGTGATCGAGCCGTTCCTGCTGCAACAGGGGCTCCTGCAGCGTACGCCGCGTGGGCGCATGCTGACGGACGGCGGCTGGCGGCACCTCGGCCTCAAGCCGCCGGCGACGGTGCGGGAGCTGCCTCTGCTCGACGGCGGCGGGGACGATGCGCTATGACCGCGGCTGCGCGCAAGACCGCGCCGTTATCGGCGCAGGCCCATGTCTTTCCCGTCACCGTCTACTGGGAGGACACCGACGCGGGCGGCGTCGTGTATTACGCCAACTATCTTTGCTACGCTGAACGCGGCCGCACGGAACTGTTGCGTACCCTCGGCGTCAACCAGCGCGTCCTGGTGGAGACCGAGGGATTCAACTTCGTCGTCCGGCGCATCGCGGTCGACTACATCGCGCCGGCGCGGCTCGAGGACGTGCTTGAAATCGTGACCGTGGTGCGGACGGTCACCGGCGCCTCGGTGGAGATGGAACAGGTCATCCGTCGCGGCGGCGACGTTCTGGTGCGCATGGACGTGACGCTGGCCTGCATCAATGCGCGGGGGCGTGCGACGCGGTTGCCGGCGGATATCGCCCGGACCTTCGCGCAGGCTTCGTCGGGCTCCGCGCCCCGGCCGCACGGTCGAAACGCACACCAGGTTCGTAACCACAGGAGAAGGTTGTAACGTTATGGAGTCAACAGCGATTGAAGCCGTTTCCGTGGGGGGGCAGGCTGCCGTCGGGATGTCGGTATGGCATTTGTTCATCCGGTCCGACATTGTCGTCAAAGCCGTGATGATCATCCTGCTGGCCGCCTCGCTATGGTCCTGGGCGATCATCTTCGAGAAAATCCGGCGTATCCGCCGCGTCGAGGCCGACGCCAATGAATTCGAGGACGCGTTCTGGGCCGGCGGGTCGCTCGACCAGCTTTATGAACGCATCGGCGGGCGTCCCAGCGACCCGATGGAATCCCTGTTCGCCTCCGCCATGCGGGAATGGCGCAGGACAACGGATAAGGGGCTCGTCACCAGCGAGGGTGCGCGCGCATCCCTCCAGTCCCGCATCGAGCGGGTCATGACTACCGCCATGGCGCGGGAGACGGAGCGGCTGGAGCGGCACATGATCTTTCTGGCTTCGGTCGGATCGACGGCGCCCTTCGTCGGCCTGTTCGGAACCGTCTGGGGCATCATGAATTCGTTACAGGCCATCGCGATCAGCAAGAATACCTCGCTCGCCGTTGTGGCGCCCGGCATTGCCGAGGCGCTGTTCGCGACGGCGCTCGGGTTGGTCGCCGCGATCCCGGCGGTGCTCGCCTACAACAAGTTCTCGAGCGACCTCGGGCGCTACGAAGGCCGCATGGAAGGTTTCATTAGCGATTTCACCGCTATCCTGTCGCGGCAACTGCAGGAGAAGGGTTAGATGGCGGGCGGACTCGCATCACCGGTATCGCGCCGACGGGGATCCCGAATCGTCCGTCGCACGCCGATGAGCGATATCAACGTCACGCCGATGGTGGACGTGATGCTGGTGCTGCTGATCATCTTCATGGTGACGGCGCCGCTGCTCACGGTCGGCGTTTCGGTCGATCTGCCCAAGACCGAAGCCAGCGTGATCACCGGCCAGGACGAACCGCTGGTCATCAGCGTCAACCGCGAGGGCAAGATCTTCCTGCAGGAGACCGAATTGCCGTTGGATGCGCTGGTTCCGAGGCTCAGGTCCATAACCGAAAACAAGCCCGACACCCGCATCTTCGTCCGTGGCGACCAGACGGTTGCCTATGGCCGCATCGTCGAAGTGATGGGAACCGTCAACGCCGCGGGCTTCACGCGGGTCGCGCTGATCGCCGAATTGCCTTCCGGGTCCGCCGGTAAAAGCACCGGAAAAAAGAAGAAGAGGTAGGCCGCGCTCATGCGCCGTTCCGTCGTCTGGTCCACGCTGCTGCACGCTCTGGTCGTGGTGCTCGTTATCGTCGGGCTGCCGCGGCTGTGGGACACAACGCACGAGTCCGATACGCCGATGATCGTCGAGATGGTCAAGATCGACGAAAAGACCGCAGCCAAGGACATGCCGAAGCCGGAGCCGCCGAAGAAGAAGGAGCCGCCCAAGAAGGCGCCGGTACCGCCCGAACGGCCGAAGACGGCGGACATCCCACCGCCGCCGGAGCCGCCGCGGATCGCCGAAACCCCGGAGCCCAAGGCCGAGAAGATTCCCGTTCCGACGCCGGCACCGCCGAAGAAGAAGGAAGTGAAGAAGGAAAAGAAGGTCGAGCCGAAACCCCCGTCGCCGCCGCGGGCCATCGCCAAGGCGCGGCCCAAGCGCAAGCCGCTGCCGCCGAAGGAGGATTTCCTTCAATCCGTGCTGCGCGACGTTTCGCCCGAGGAACGCGGCGAAAAACAGGAAGAGAAGAAGGAAAAGAAGGAGCCCTTGCCACAGCCGGCGAAGAAGCAGATCGAGAACCGCGCGCCGCTGGATGCCGTCGCTACCATGTCAGAGATCGACGCCATCCGCCACCGGATCGAGCAGTGCTGGAATATCCCCGCCGGGGCGCGCGAAGCAGACAAGCTGATTGTGTCGATCCGCGTCTGGGTCAACCCGGACGGCACGGTGCGAGACGCCCGTATCCTCGATCAGGCGCGCCTCAGCGACGTGTTCTTCCGCACGGCGGCGGAAAGCGCGCTGCGGGCGGTCCTCAACCCCCGTTGCAGTCCGCTGCCAATTCCGCCTAAAAAGTATGAGCAATTCAAGGAAATGGTCCTCGACTTCAACCCCAAACTGGCGACCGGGTCATAATTCCGCCACACGGAGAGTCACAATTGTCCGGTCTGACAAACGTTAAAGCGATGACAATGCTGTATGACCACGAGCCGGTGCGGCGGACGGCGCGAATCCGCGGCCTGGGACGCATGGCCGTTGCCGTCCTTGCCGCCGTCCTGGTGACGCTTGGCCTGTCCACGCATGTTCGCGCCGAACTGCGCATCGACATCACGCGCGGCAAGGTCGAGCCGATGCCGATCGCCATCACCAATTTCCTCGGCGCCGGCGCGACCGAAACGGACACCGGCCGCAAGGTCGCCGAAATCATCAGCCGCGATCTGCAATCCTCGGGCCTGTTCAAGCCTATCGACCCCAAGGCCTTCATCCAGAAGCCCGAGGCGCTGCGCCTCAACCCGCGGTTCGGCGACTGGCGGGTGATCAGCGCTCAGGCGCTGGTGTCCGGCCAGGTCCTGGCCCAGCCCGACGGCAAGTTGCGGTTCGAGTTCCGCCTGTGGGACGTGTTCGCCGAGCAGCAGATGATGGGCCTCGCCTACATGGCGGCGCCCGGCGACTGGCGCAGCGTGGCGCATATCATCGCCGACGCCATCTACAAGCGCATCACCGGCGAAGAAGGCTACTTCGACACGCGTGTCGTGTTCATTTCCGAATCCGGTCCGTTCCAGCGGCGGATCAAGCGCCTCGCGATCATGGACCAGGATGGCTACAACGTCCGCTTTCTGACCGACGGCTCGCACCTCGTGCTCACGCCGCGGTTCTCGCCGACGGCCCAGGAGATCACCTACCTGTCGTATTTCCGCGATACGCCGCGCGTCTACCTGCTCAATATCGAGACCGGACAACAGGAAGTGGTCGGCGACTTTCCGGGAATGACCTTCGCGCCGCGGTTTTCGCCGGACGGCAACCAGGTCATCATGTCCATGGCGCTCGACGGCAATTCGGAGATCTTCACCCTGGACCTGCGCACCCGACGGGTGAGCCGCCTGACCAACCATCCCGCCATCGACACCTCGCCGTCCTATTCGCCGGACGGCCGCCAGGTTACCTTCGAATCGGACCGCGGCGGCAGCCAGCAGATCTACGTCATGAACGCCAACGGCTCCAACGTTCGGCGTATATCCTTTGGCAAGGGCCGCTACGGCACCCCGGTGTGGTCGCCACGCGGCGACATGATCGCGTTCACCAAGCTGCGCAAGGGCCGTTTCTTCATCGGCATCATGCGCACCGACGGGACCGGCGAACGCCTGCTGACAGAGAGCTTCCTGGTGGAAGGGCCGACCTGGGCGCCCAATGGCCGGGTGCTGATGTTTTTCCGGCAGACCCCGGCGGACGACCGGGGCCGCGGGCGTTCCTCCAAGCTCTATTCGATCGATATCACCGGCTATAACGAACGTGAGGTGGTGACTCCCACCGACGCCTCGGACCCGGCCTGGTCGCCCCCCACGCACTGAGGCCACGCACTGACGGGTGTGGACAAAGAGTTATTCCCGCCCCGGCAAGAGGGAAATCGCAGGAATTCTTCCGCTGCGCCAGTTGTAAGCTAGCGCATTGTGTTCTATATTGTTTTGCCGTTAACTATAACATTGACAGGCCTTTACGCTGCGTTAATGTTTTCAAACGAAATTGGTGCGGGCCGTGAATGGTCATGGTCTGCATGGGTTTCCAGAATCTTCCACTGAGGGGAATAATAAAATGGCTCTGCGATTTGTCAGCGTTTTGGCCGCGCTTCTGCTCCTCGCCGCATGCGAGACGCCTGCCCAGAAAGAGGGGGGTGCCGGGGGCGCCGGTTCAGGAGGGACGGCCGGATCCGGTACCGGTATTTCCGCGCCGCAGCCCGGATCTGCCGAGGACTTCGTAGTCAACGTTGGCGACCGGGTTTTCTTCGACTTCGACAAGTATAACCTCAAGCCCGATGCGCGCGCGGTGTTGCAGCGCCAGGCGACCTGGCTGAACAAATTCCCGTCGGTGACCATCACCGTCGAAGGTCATTGCGACGAGCGCGGGACCCGCGAATACAACCTCGCGCTGGGAGAGCGCCGCGCCAATTCGGCCAAGAACTATCTGGTGGCGCTGGGCGTCAACCCCAACCGCATCCGGACGATCTCCTACGGCAAGGAACGGCCGGCCGTCACCGGCGCGAACGACGCGGCATGGTCGCAGAATCGCCGCTCCGTCACCTTGGTCAACGCCGCCGGCAGTTGACGCCGGTCTTCGTGCGCAATCCGGCGCCCGCCCGTCCCGGGGTTCGGGGTAGGCGGGCGCCTTATTTGCGCCTAGAATTCGTCCCATGCTGACGATCATGGATTCACGTCCGCCGCGTATCCTTCCATGGCGCGTCTCGACCGTGTCCCGCGCGTGGGCCGTCGCCGCTGTCGTCCTTGCCGTGACGGTTGCGCTGGCCCCCGTCGAGGGCTTTGCCCAGGCGGGCACCAATCCCGAAATCCAGTCGCTGCTGAGCCGCATCGATCGCCTTCAGCGCGACATGAACACGCTCCAGCGCCAAGTCTACCGTGGCAACGCCCCCCCCAGCGGCGAAGCACCCGGCGGGGCGGTAGGTTCGGGTTCGGAACCCAACCTGGCCGCCGCCATGCAGATCCGCCTCGATGAGATCGAGACCCAGATGCGCGTCTTCACCGGCCGTCTGGAGGAAGCCAATCATGCCATCTCCGAACTGACGAAGAAGGTGGAAACCCTCGCGTCCGACATCGATCTTCGCCTCAAGACGCTCGAAGGCCGCGGCGGCGGGGCACCCCTGCCGGTCGGGCCGGGCGGCGCGACGCCGCCGGCGGCCAATCCGGCCCCGGCACCGGGGGCGCCTCCCGGTACTCTCGGCACGCTGACGCCCCGGGACCTCAACGCCAAACCGCAAACGGCCGTACCGGCACCCGGCGGCGCTCCCGCGCCCCAGACCGCGAGCGCCCTGCCCGCCGGCAGCGTGCAGGAGCAGTACAATTACGCCACGTCGTTCCTGTCGAAATCCGACTGGGCCGGGGCGGAACGGGCCTTGGCCGCCTTCATCAGCGCGCATCCGAAGGACCCGCTCACCGGCAATGCCCAGTACTGGCTCGGTGAGAGCCATTACGTCCGCGGCGATTTCAACAGTGCCGCCCACGCCTTCGCCAAGGGGTACAAGGACTATCCCAAGAGCGCGAAGGGTCCGGACAACCTGCTCAAGCTCGGGCTGTCGCTGGCCAACCTCAAGAAGACCGACAGCGCCTGCACCACCTTCGGCCGCATGACCAAGGATTTCCCCGACGCCTCGGCGGCGATCAAGTCGCGCGTCGCGGCCGAACGCAAGAAGCTGCGCTGCCGCTGAGGCACGTTTCCCGCGGCGTGAATCATTTTACGGATGCGTCATCATACGGATCCGTCGTCGCCCTCCTCCGTCACGTCGGGGGATTTCCGGGCGATCCACCAAGGGGATGCCCCGGACAAGCCGGGGCATGACGCTTCGATGTTAGGGCAACACGCTCGATCCAGGCCCCGTGCCGGCACCGCCTTGTCCCCCGCTCCCGATCCGCATCGCGCCTTCGCCCGCGCCATGGATGCCCTGGCGCCGTTCGAGCCGCGCCCCCACCTCGCCGTCGCCGTGTCGGGCGGCGCCGACAGCCTTGCGCTTGCCTTTCTCGCTGACGCCTGGGTGCGGTCGCGGGGTGGCGTGGTGACGGCACTGACGGTGGATCACCGCCTGCGCCCGGAGTCGGCGGCGGAAGCACGCCGGGTCGGGCGCTGGCTCGGCGCGCGGGGGATTGCGCATCGCGTCCTCAGGTGGGATGGGGATGGTCCGGTGCCGCGCCGCGCGCTGCAGGCCCGCGCGCGGATGGCGCGCTACCGCCTGCTCGAGGCTTGGTGTGCGCGCGCCGGCGTGCTGCATCTGATGACCGCCCATCACCGGGACGACCAGGCCGAAACCTTCCTGCTGCGCCTCGGCCAGGGGAGCGGGCTCATGGGGCTCGCCGCCATGGCGGCGGTCCGCGAGCTCGATTCGGTCCGCCTGCTGCGGCCGCTGCTGGGGATGTCCCGCGCCGGGCTGGAGGCCGTCCTCGTCGCCGAGGGCCAGGACTGGGTGCACGACCCGTCCAACCTCGATACCGCCTACGCCCGGGTGCGCCTGCGCGCGCTCATGCCGGAACTCGCCGCGGAAGGCCTTGACGTCCCGCACATGGCTGGCCTGGCCGGGCGGTTTGCCGCGGTGCGGGCGGCCCTCGACGGTCGCATGGCGGCGCGCCTCGCCCATGCCGCGCGGCCCCATCCGGCGGGCTTCGTCCGCCTCGACCGGGCGGTCCTTGCCGCCTGCGGGCCGTGGGAAGGCGAACGCGTTCTCGCCCGTGCCTTCGGCGCCGTCGGTGGCGGCGGCTATCCGCCGCGCGGCGAACGGCTGGAGCGCCTCTACCGTGACGTGACGGCGGACGCATTTCGCGGACGCACCCTGGCGGGGTGCCGGGTGCTGCCGGGGGCGGGAGGCTCGGATCTTCTCGTCTGCCGCGAGGCCGCGGCGGCGGCGCCCCCGGTGCCGGCCGCTTCCGGGCTCAACAGGTGGGACGGGCGGTTCGTCCTGCGCCTCACGTTGGCACGCCGGGGCGCGCGCGGCGGCGGCGCGCAGGGCTTGCGCATCGGAGCGCTGGGCCGGACCGGCTGGGCCACGGCCCGCCGCGACAGGCCCGAATGCGTGGCCACCGCGGCCGCGCGCGCGATTCCGGCGCCGGCGCGCGCCGTGCTGCCGGCCGTGTTCGACCGCCGCGGACTGCTGGCGGTGCCGCATCTCGGCTATAGACGCTCGGGCAGGGGGACTGCTACGCTTTTGGATGCCGAATGCCGCCCCCTGGTGGCGGAAACGCTGGCGGGTCCGCGATTTTTTGGGTCACCGCACGGGTTGTGAAAGGCCATGCAAAACACTATCTATGTGACGGCTGCCCCCGTTCAGGCCGTGTTGGGTGGTCGCACGTTAGGGCTTTCGTAGGTCCCCGTCGCTAGACTGGCGCAGTTAACGTTAACGGTAGCGGAAAAAAGGACGCGGTGGCGTGAATCAATTCGGGCGAAATCTGGCGCTGTGGGTGATCATCGGCTTGCTGCTGATCGCCGTGTTCAACCTGTTCCAGTCGCCGGGCGGCAATCGCGGCTCGCAGAGCCGCCTGGCCTTCTCGGAATTCATCACCAACGTGGACCGCGGCCAGGTCGCCGACGTGACCATCCAGGGCCCCAGCATCAGCGGCCACTTCGCCGACGGGCGGGCCTTCAACACCTACACGCCGGACGATCCGACCCTGGTCGAGCGCCTGACCAAGCAGGGGGTGCGCATCAACGCCCTGCCGCCGGAAGAGAATTCGCCGTCGCTCCTCGGCATCCTCCTGTCGTGGTTCCCCATGCTGCTGCTGATCGGCGTATGGGTGTTCTTCATGCGTCAGATGCAGTCGGGCGGCGGCAAGGCCATGGGCTTCGGCAAGTCCCGCGCCAAGCTGCTGACCGAAAAGGTCGGCCGCGTCACCTTCCAGGACGTCGCCGGCATCGAGGAAGCCAAGCAGGAGCTCGAGGAGGTCGTGGATTTCCTCCGCGATCCGCAGAAGTTCCAGCGCCTTGGCGGCAAGATTCCCAAGGGCGTGCTGCTGATCGGCCCGCCCGGCACCGGCAAGACGCTGCTGGCGCGCGCCATCGCCGGCGAGGCCAACGTGCCGTTCTTCACCATTTCCGGCTCCGACTTCGTCGAGATGTTCGTCGGCGTCGGTGCCAGCCGCGTGCGCGACATGTTCGAACAGAGCAAGAAAAACGCGCCCTGCATCATCTTCATCGACGAGATCGACGCCGTCGGTCGCCACCGCGGCGCGGGCCTCGGCGGCGGCAACGACGAGCGCGAACAAACCCTCAACCAGTTGCTGGTCGAGATGGACGGGTTCGAGGCGAACGAGGGTGTCATCCTGATCGCCGCCACCAACCGCCCGGACGTGCTCGACCCGGCGCTGCTACGCCCCGGCCGCTTCGACCGCCAGGTGGTGGTGCCGAATCCGGACGTTCTCGGACGCGAACAGATTCTCAAGGTCCACATGCGCAAGGTGCCGCTCGCGCCCGACGTCGATGCGAAGGTGATCGCGCGTGGAACGCCGGGCTTCTCCGGCGCGGATCTCGCCAATCTGGTGAATGAGGCGGCGCTGCTGGCGGCGCGCAACGGCCGCCGCATGGTCACCATGGCCGAATTCGAGGACGCCAAGGACAAGGTCCTGATGGGTGCCGAGCGCCGCTCCATGGTGATGACCGAGGAGGAAAAGCGCCTCACCGCCTATCACGAGGCGGGTCACGCCCTGGTCGCGCTGTTCGCACCCAAGCACGACCCGTTGCACAAGGTCACCATCATCCCGCGCGGGCGCGCGCTGGGCGTCACCATGTCGCTGCCGGAAAAGGACCGCTACGGCTACGCCAAGCTGGAGCTGACCTCGCGCATCGCCATGATGTTCGGCGGCCGGGTCGCGGAGGAGCTGATCTTCGGCGCCGACAACGTGACCACCGGCGCCGGCGACGACATCCGCCAGGCGACCAACCTCGCCCGGCGCATGGTGACCGAATGGGGCATGAGCGAGAAGCTCGGGCCGCTGCGCTATTCCGAGAACGAGGAAGAAGTGTTCCTCGGTCATTCGGTGACCCAGCGCAAGAACGTCTCCGACGCCACCGCGCGCCTGATCGACGAGGAAATCCGTGCCATCGTCGAAGGCGGCGAGGCGGACGCGCGCAAGATCCTGACGGAGCACCAGGCGCAGTTGCACCAGGTGGCGTCGGCCCTGCTCGAATACGAATCGCTGTCCGGCGAGGAAGTCCGCACACTGGTCGAGGGCGGCACCATCGTCCGCGAACCCGACGAGCCGCCGAAGGATGCCGGTACCCGTTCCACCGTGCCGGCGTCGGGCGTCAAGGCCAGGCCCAGGGATTCCGCCGACGGACCGGGGATCGCCCCCACGCCGCAACCCGAAGGCTGAGCCGGCAACGTCCACTCACAAATCCCGGACCTTGCGGCGGGCATGGATCACATCGTGACACGGCTCGACGACCTCCGCGTCTCCGGCGCGGCGGGCGTCTATCTGCGCCCTCGCATCGTGCCGGCGGCGGGCCGCGTGGCGGCGCGGGTCGGCGGCGGCTGGGCGGGTTTCGATTCGCTCGAGATCCTGGTCCGCGTCGATGCCGGGGTCGCACGCGCCGGTGCGGATATCGACACCGTCATGACGTGGTCGCGCCGCCGGGGTGCCGACATCCGTCACCATGTCGAGGAGACGCTCGCGCGCATCACCGCGCCGCGGCCCGACTTCGCCGGTGTCGCGATGGACCGGCCCCGGATCATGGGCATCGTCAACGTCACTCCCGACAGCTTTTCCGACGGCGGTGATTTCGCAAGCGCCGACGCGGCGGTGGCCCACGCCCTCGATCACCTCGGGGCGGGGGCAAGTTTCCTTGACATCGGCGGCGAATCGACGCGCCCCGGGTCCGACGCCGTGGCCGCGGACGTCGAGCGCGACCGCGTCCTGCCGGTGATCCGCCGGGTGGTGGAGGCCGCGACCGGTGCCGTCATCTTCGTCGATACGCGCAAGGCCGTGGTGATGGCGGAGGCCGTCGCCGCCGGCGCGGCTGTCGTCAACGATATCTCGGCGCTGACCTACGATGCCGACGCGCTCGCCACGGTGGCGAAGCTGGGCGTGCCGGTCGTCCTCATGCATTGCCTGGGCGATCCGAAGACGATGCAGCACAACCCGACCTACCGCCACGCGCAGACCGATATCTTCGACACCCTTTCGGCCCGCGTCGCCGTCTGCGAGGAAGCCGGCATCCCGCGCGAGCGCATCGCCGTCGATCCCGGCATCGGCTTCGGCAAGGGCATAGAGCACAACCTCGCGGTGCTCGCCGACCTCGCGCTGTTCCACGGGATCGGCTGCCCGCTCCTGGTCGGCACCTCGCGCAAGAGCTTCATCGGCCGGCTCGCGGGCGTCGAGATCCCGCGCGACCGCGTACCGGGCTCGCTCGCCACCGCGCTGTGGTCGGTGGGACAGGGCGCGCAGATCGTCCGCGTCCATGACACCGCGGAAACCGCCCAGGCGCTGGCTGTCTGGCGCGGCCTCGCCGGGGGCACGGCCTGAGCCGCGGTGGGGCCGGATAGTCTCTCGGGTTGAAATTCTAAGGACTTGACGCTGAATCTTCCGATCAGCTTGTCGTTTCTATAGTATTTCGGCAATACTAATAAAATGGATTTGTTGAGCGGCGCAATTGGACTGGTATTGATCCTTGGCCTGTTAGTGGCGGGGCGCAGTTTGAGTAGGCGCTCTGATGCTCTCCAAGAGCGATCAAGGCAGGAAAAAAATTCGGCAACCCAACAACGGCTTGCCGAATTTGAAGCTAGAGCGTCGGTCATTGCGGATGATCTGCTCAACGAGAATTGGGAAGTAACGCATGTCAAGATTGGTCATGAATCCCCAAATGCAGCAAAGGCAATATTTTTAAAGCATGAATATGATAGACGTATTTTCCGCTTAGCTAAAGAAATGGACATTTTTCCCTCAGCTAAGTTTTTCGCTCTGCAAGCGAAATTCAATGAAAAGGCTTTTGAGAAATTTGTTCACTCAAGACAGACGCCGCAGGAACGAAGAGAGTCTGAATTGCGAGTACAGGCTTTACAGGCAGCATTCGATCAGTACGACCGTGAGCAGAGACGACAACGTCGTGTTGCCATCGTGAGGGCGATTCCAAGTGCATTCCTTGTGTTTATATTGGTGCTGCTGGTGTTCTCATTAGTGCCGACAGCGTTTGCTTTTATAGCGTCGATTGTCTTTCCAGACGTTGTTGATAGACCGGGAGGTGGATTTGTATTTTTCTTTTTCATTGGGATTCTTTGTGGGGGTATATTCTTCTTCAAGCGCCTTGGCGATGCGGACCTGGAAGGTCGGCCTTGGCGCGATGCTTGGCGAACAGCATGGCGGACTTTGAGCCGCCATTCTTATGTCGAGTAGTCTGCCGTGCTGCACTGGTCGCAGGAGCGGGACAAATTCATCAAGGACACGTCAACTCAAACTGAGCCGCGCCGGGGCCGAGATTGCTTCCGCCCGCCCGGCGAAGCCGCTACACTCCGCGCGACAGAAGGCCGCCAACGGGCCCGGATCGGGATTGCCAGGTTGAACCGATGACGCAACGCAAGTACTTCGGTACCGACGGAATCCGCGGCACCGCCAACGTGGCGCCGATGACGCCGGAGGTGGCGCTCGCCGTCGGCATGGCCGCCGGGCTGCAGTTCACCCGCGGCGAACACCGTCATCGGGTCGTCATCGGCAAGGACACGCGGCTGTCGGGCTATATGCTGGAGCCGGCGCTGACCTCGGGCTTCATCTCCGTCGGCATGGACGTGGTGCTGGTGGGGCCGCTGCCGACGCCCGCTGTCGCCATGCTGACGCGCAGCTTGCGCGCCGACCTGGGCGTCATGATCTCCGCCTCCCACAATTCGTATGAGGACAACGGCATCAAGCTGTTCGGCCCCGACGGCTTCAAGCTCTCCGACGCGGTGGAGGGCGAGATTGAAGCCCGCATGGATGCGGGCTTTGCGGGCGCGCTGGCGCCGCCGGCGGATCTCGGCCGCGCCGTGCGCCTCGACGACGCGGTCGGGCGCTACATCGAATACGTGAAGGCGAGCTTCCCGCGCGGCCTGCGCCTCGACGGGCTGCGCATCGTGGTCGATTGCGCCAACGGCGCCGCCTACAAGGTCGCACCCACGGTGCTGCACGAACTCGGCGCCGACGTGGTGCCCCTCGGCGTCCATCCTGACGGGTTCAACATCAACGCCAAGTCGGGTTCGACCCATCCGGCACCGATGCAGGAGGCCGTCCGCCGCGAGGGGGCCGATCTCGGCATCGCGCTGGACGGCGACGCCGACCGCCTGGTCATGGCCGACGAAACCGGCGAGCTTGTCGACGGCGACCAGCTCATGGCGGTGGTGGCGCGCTCCTGGCAGGCGGCGGGGCTGCTGACCGGCGGCGCAGTGGTGGCCACGGTCATGTCGAACCTGGGGCTGGAGGAATACCTCGCCGGCCTCGGCCTTCGTCTCGTGCGGACCCAGGTGGGGGACCGCTACGTCGTCGAACGCATGGTCGCCGACGGATTCAATCTCGGTGGCGAACAGTCGGGGCATATCGTGCTGTCCGATTACGCCACCACCGGCGACGGGTTGCTGGCGGCGCTGCAGGTACTGGCGGTGCTGGTGGAGGCGGGTAAGCCCGCTTCGGAGGTGCTGCGGCCGTTCACGCCGTGCCCGCAGCGGCTCCGGAGCATTGCCGTCGGCGCCGGACGCCCGCTCGACGCGGCCCCGGTCAAGAAGGCCATCGCCGATGCCGAGGCGCGGCTCGGCAAGCATGGTCGGCTGCTGATCCGCGAATCGGGCACGGAGCCGGTGGTCCGGGTCATGGCCGAAGGGCCCGACGAAAAGCTGATCGCCGGGATCGTCGACGACATCGCCGCCGTCATCAGCGCCACACGCTGACCATGCGGGGGCGCGTCCTCATCGTCGCTGGCTCCGATTCGGGGGGCGGTGCCGGCATCCAGGCCGATATCAAGACCGTGACCGCGCTCGGCGGCTATGCCGCAACGGCGGTGACGGCGCTCACCGCTCAGGACACCCTCGGCGTGCACGGCGTCCACCCGGTGCCGCCCGAGTTCATCGCCCGGCAGATGGCGCTCGTTCTCGCCGATATCGGCGCCGACACGGTCAAGATCGGCATGCTCGGTAGCGCCGCGGTGATCGAGGCGGTGGCCGACGTGCTTGAATCGGACGCCCGCGGCATTCCCCTGGTCCTCGACCCGGTAATGGTGGCGAAGGGGGGTACGCAGCTCCTCGGCGAAGATGCGGTCGGCGCACTTACGGCGCGGCTGCTGCCGCTGGCCTTTGTCGTCACGCCGAACATTCCCGAGGCCGAGGCCCTCACCGGCCGGCGACTGACCGGCCCGGAGGACATGGAGGCGGCGGGGCGTGACCTCATCGCGATGGGCGCCCGCGCGGTTCTGGTCAAGGGCGGCCACCTCGAAGGGCCCGAGGTGGTGGACGTGCTGGTCGAGGCCGCCGGCGTGCGGCGCTTCGCCGGCCCGCGTATCGACAGCCGCTCGACCCATGGGACCGGCTGCACTTTGGCGTCGGCCATCGCCTGTTCGCTGGCGCAGGGAGCGGCCCTCACCGCCGCGGTGGGGCGGGCGCGGGCCTATGTCCGCACCGCGATCGAGACGGCGCCGGGCCTCGGCAAGGGCCAAGGGCCGCTCAACCACGGCCACACCGTCGCGCCCTTTCCGGGCCGATAGGCCGGAACGAGAGGGGAGAAACCCATGGCGAATTCCTACCGGATCGCGGTCATCGCCGGCGACGGCATCGGCAGGGAAGTCGTGCCCGAAGGCATGCGCGTGCTGGAGGCGGCGGCCAGGCGCTTCGATTTTGCCTTCGACTGGCACGAATTCCCATGGAGCTGCGAGACCTACGCGGCGACCGGCCGCATGATGCCCGAGGACGGCATCGACCAATTGCGGCCGCACGATTCGATCTTCCTCGGCGCCGTCGGCTTTCCCGGCGTGCCCGACCACGTGTCGCTGTGGGGACTCCTGATCCCGATCCGCCGCCACATGCAGCAGTACGTGAACCTGCGCCCGGTGCGCCTGCTCAAGGGCATCAGGACGCCGCTCGCGGACCGCACCGCGAAGGACATCGACTTCATCGTCGTGCGCGAAAACTGCGAGGGCGAGTATTCGGAGATCGGCGGCAGGCTCTACGCGGGGACGGAACAGGAAATGGTCGTGCAGGAAACCGTCTTCACTCGCAAGGGCGTCGACCGCATCCTGCGCTTCGCCTTCGAACTGGCGCGGTCGCGCCCGAAGAAGCACCTTACCTCGGCGACCAAGTCCAACGGCATCATCCACACCATGCCGTACTGGGACGAACGCTTCGCGGCGATGGCGAAGGCCTATCCCGACGTGCGCACCGACCAGTACCACATCGACATCCTGACCGCCCATTTCTTGCGCAATCCCGACTGGTTCGACGTGGTGGTGGGGTCGAACCTGTTCGGCGACATCCTGTCGGACCTCGGCCCTGCGGTGGCCGGCTCCATCGGCATCGCGCCGTCCGCCAACATCAACCCCGAGCGCGACTATCCGTCGATGTTCGAGCCCGTCCACGGCTCCGCCCCGGACATCGCCGGGCGCGGCATCGCCAATCCCATAGGTCAGATCTGGTCCGGCGCGATGATGCTCGACCATCTGGGGGAGACGGCGGCGGCGCGCGCGGTCGAGGCGGCGATCGAGACGGTTCTCGCCGACCCGAGGCTGCTGACGCCCGACCTCGGTGGCAAGGCCACCACACAATCCCTCGGCAAGGCCATCGCCGACGCGCTCTGAGTGCCGCTACAGCGGCCAGACGACGAGCAGGAGGGGCACCGCGATGGCCATTACGATAACCTCGAGCGGCAGGCCGAGGCGCCAGTAGTCGCCGAAATGATAGCCGCCCGGTCCCATGATCAGGGTGTTGTTCTGGTGCCCGATGGGCGTGAGAAAGGCGCAGGAGGCGGCGATCGCCACCCCCATGAGGTAGGTGTCGGGATTGACGCCGAGGCTTTGCGCCACGGCAATGCCGATGGGCGCCATGACCACCGCCGTCGCCGCGTTGTTGATGACGTCGGACAGGGTCATCGTCACCGCCATCAGTACGATGAGCAGGACGACCGGCGACTGGTCGCGGGCGAGGAAGAGCAGGAGATTCGCCGCGAGCGCGGTGGTTTCCGTCGACTGCAGGGCGTTGCCCACCGGGATCATGGCACCGATCAGGACAATCACCGGCCAGTCGATGCTGTCGTAAAGGTCGCGCAACGGCACGATGTTGGTCAGGACCATGGCCAGGGCGGCGATGGCGAAGGCCAGCGGCAGGGCGATCCAGCCGAAGGCGGCGAGGACGATTCCGGTACCGAAAATGAAGATGGCGAGGCCGGCGCGCTCGATCCGGCCGAGCGTAACGGACGGGCTCGCCAGCGGCAGGCAGTCGTAGGCCACGGCCGCTTCGGGCAGGATTTCGGCGTCGCCTTCGAGCAGCAGCACGTCGCCCGCACGGAACGGGAAGTTCCTCAGCCGGTTGCGGATCGGCGTGCCTTCCCGCGAGATGGCGAGGATATTGACGCCGAAGCGCCGGCGGATGGTCGCCGTGTCGCGCGTCTGTCCGATCAGGGCCGATCCGGCCTGGATCACGGTCTGTAGCACCGCGATATCGGCGCCGCCGAGGAGCAGGCCCGATTTCTTGCGCCGGGAGGTAGGTGCGAGATCGAGCGCCTTGAGCACCTTCTCGATGGCTTCGGGCCCGGCCTCGATCAGCAGCACGTCGCCGGCGCGGATCTCCAGGTCGCGGCTCGTCAGGGACAGCCGGCGGCCCCGCCGCAGCACCTCGAGGAGCACCGCTTCCTCCTTCTCCGCGACGTCGTCGAGCTCGGCGAGCGTCTTGCCGATGGCCTTGCTGCCCCGCGGGACGCGCGCCTCGGAGACGTAGTTTTCGATGGCGATGGCTTCCCCGGCCGAAAGCGCGGCCCGCCGCGCGGTCGGGATCAGCCTCCAGCCCACCACGGCGATGAAGATGATGCCGCCGACGGCGACGGGGGTGCCGACCGGCGTAAAATCGAACATGGTGAAGGGCGAGCCGACGGTCTCGCCGCGGATGGCCGCGACGATGATGTTGGGCGGCGTGCCAATCAGGGTGACGAGGCCGCCCAGGATCGAGCCGAACGACAGCGGCATCAGCAGCAGCGCCACCGGGCGCTTTACCTTGATGGCCGACGCGATGGTCGCCGGCATCAGCAGCGCGAGCGCGCCGACGTTGTTCATTACCGCGGACAGCGTGCCCGCTACGCTCGAAACCACGCCGATATGCGCCTCGGTCCGTGTGAGCGGCGGCATCAGGTATTTCGTGATGATGTCGACCACGCCGGCGTTCTGCAATCCGCGGCTCAGGATGAGGACGAAGGCGACGGTCATGGTGGCCGGGTGGCCGAAACCGTAAAAAATCTCATCGACGGGAACGAGCCCGGCGAGAGTCGCTGCCATCAACGCGAGGAAGGCCACGATGTCATGCCGGAAGCGGTTCCACACAAACAGGACGAGGGTCAGGCCGAGGATCCCGACGATGATGGCTTGATCCGTAGTCATGACGACGCTGGTCCGAACTCCTGAACCCAATTCTTTTCCGGAAACGGCGCTACCCGAGGTAATACCAGGGCGCCAGGAGGCTGAACGTCAGCCATATTAGCAGCACGAGGGGTCCCCCGACCCGCAGGAAATCCCCGAATCGGTAATATCCCGGCCCCATCACGAGGAGGTTGGTCTGATAGCCGATGGGCGTGGCGAAGGCGCAGCTCGCGCCGAACAACACGGCAAGAACGAACGGCGTGACGGGTTGTTCCAGTCCCTGGGCGAGGCCGATCGCGATCGGCGTGAACAGCACTGCCGTGGCGTTGTTGGACAGTACGTTGGTCAGGAGCGCCACCAGCAGGAACAGGACCGAGAGCATGACCGCCGGACCGGTGCCGCCGAACGCGCCGATCACGCCGCGGGCGAGGTAGGCGGCGGCGCCGGTGTCCATCATTGCCACGCCGAGCCCAAGGGATGCCGCAACCATCAGGTAGATGCGCCGGTCCAGTGCTTCGGTCGCTTCCCGGAAGGTCAGCACGCCGGTGGCCAGCATGATCGCGACACCCGCCAGCGCCGCCGCCGCGATCGGCAGCAAGCCCGTCGCGGCGACGACCACGGTGCCGGTGAAGACCACGCCGGCGGTTTCCGCTGCCCGCGCGGGCGGCAATGGCCGCGTCGCGCCGTCGAGAATGATCAGCCCGCGCGCGGCGCGGAGCGAATCCAGCGATTCGCGGGTACCCTGCACGACGAAAACGTCGCCCTCCCGGATGGCCCGTCCCGTGAGACGCTGGCGGATGACATGGGCCTGCCGTTCCAGCCCCAGCACCAGGCAGTTGAACCGGCTGCGGAACCCGATTTCCTCGAGCGTCTGTCCGACGAAGGGCGAGCCGGGAACGATCATCACCTCGGTCAGCATCTGGTCGCGGCCAAGCCAGGCCTTGCGTTCCTCCTCGTCCACGGGAAGGTCGTCGCCGCCCATGTTGAACATGAGGTGGGGGTAACTGGCCTGGGCTTCGGCCAGGGCCTCGCGCGTCGCCAGAATCACCAGCGTGTCGCCGGTCCTGATCTCGAGGTTGTTGAAGGGCGGCACGTGGGATTGCTCGCGCCGCTGCACCAGGACCAAACGCGCTCCCCTGATGCCGAGCACATTGAATGCCGCTGGGCGGCCCACGAGCTTCTGTTCTTCGCCGACGGTGAGCTGTGCCACGAAATGACGCCGCGCGTCTGTAGTGAAGCGGGTCACGGGCGAGGCGCGGCGGCGCTGAAGCCGGGGCGCCACCAACACGAGGTAGAGGAGGCCGACCGCCGCGAGGATCACGCCAAAGACGGTGAATTCGAAGAAGCCGAGCGGCTTCAGTCCGGCCTGCACCATCGCGCCGGAAACCAGAAGGTTCGTCGAGGTGCCGATCAACGTGGTCATGCCGGCCAGTATGGCGGCGAAGGACAGCGGCATCATCAGCGCGCTGGCGGGAATACCGAATCGTCGGGCGATCGATTCGAGGATCGGGATGAAGATGATGACGATGGGCGTATTGTTGACGAAGGCACTTGCCACCAGCACCGCGCCGAAGGCGATGATGATTGCCGGGGCGGGATGCTCTCCCGTGATGTTCAGGAATGCCCGCAAAACCCAATCGAGCGCGCCGGAGCGGGACAGGCCGTGGCCCAGCACCAGAAGCGCCATCACGGCGATCAGCGCCGGGTTGGCGAACCCCGCCACGAGCCGTTCCGTGTCGAGTCTGGGCTGCCCCGCCGCGGGCACCAGCGGGACCAGTTCGAACAGCACGACCAGCGCCACCAGCACGCCGAGCGAGGTGATCTCGATCCGGATGCGTTCCGCGGCGAAGGCGGCGATGGCCACGATCACCAGCGCGTAGGTCATCCAGATGTGCAAGTTCGCCGCGCCCGGTGCGGTCATGGGAGCCTCCGCGCACGCTTCCGGCAAGAGTTGCCGCCGTCCCTTTCGGAACGGCGACCCTCAACAGTCTAGCGGGGAACGAGAATGCGCGAAAGTCCGGGCCGGTTGTTCGTATCGCCGCACAAAAGCTCTTGGTGCCGCCATTTTCACGAGTCTCGGGATTCGCATTGACGGCTTATGAAATATGCGTAGTATCCGCCCCGGGCCACACCCCCCCAACGGGGTGCAACTATTCTGGAAGGAATAGTCCTCATGAAGCCGAACGTCCGGCCGCGCGACCCGCGCTTTTCCTCGGGACCCTGCGCAAAGCGTCCCAACTGGTCTCTCGACAATCTGAAAAATGCCAGCCTCGGGCGGTCCCACCGCTCGGCGGAAGGCAAGGCGCGCCTGGCCGAGGTCATCGACCGTTCGCGCGCCATCCTGCATATCCCCAAGGACTGGCGCATCGGCATCGTGCCGGCCTCCGACACCGGCGCCTTCGAGATGGCGATGTGGTCGCTGCTCGGCGCCCGCGGCGTCGACGTCTTTGCCTGGGAAAGCTTCGGCGCTGGCTGGGTGCAGGACATCGAGAAGCAGCTCAGGATCAAGGACCTGCGCAAGTTCGGGGCGGGCTACGGCGAGGTGCCGGATTTCAGCAAGGCCGATCCCGCCCGTGACGCCGTGTTCACCTGGAACGGCACCACCTCGGGCGCCCGCGTCGCCGATGGCGACTGGATTCGCGACGACCGCGAGGGCCTGACGCTCTGCGACGCCACCTCCGCCGTCTTCGCCATGGACCTGCCGTGGACGAAGCTCGACGTGGTCACCTGGTCCTGGCAGAAGATGATGGGGGGGGAGGCGGCCCACGGCATGCTGGTGCTCAGCCCGCGCGCGGTCGAGCGGCTGCAGACCTACACGCCGCCGTGGCCACTGCCCAAGATCTTCCGCATGACCTCGGCCGGCAAGCTGATCGAGGGCATCTTCAAGGGCGAAACCATCAACACGCCGTCTATGCTCTGCGTCGAGGACGCCATCGACGGCCTCAAATGGGCGGAGAAGATCGGTGGCCTCAAGGCCCTGATCGCGCGCTCGGAAGCCAACCTCGCCGCCATCGCCGACTGGGTGGCGCGGACCGACTGGGTGGATTTCCTGGTGGCCGATCCGAAGGTGCGCTCCTGCACCTCGGTCTGCCTCAAGGTCGTGGCGCCGTGGTTCGAAAAGCTGTCCGACGACGCCAAGGCCAATGTGCCGAAGCAGATGGTCAAGCTGCTGGAGAAGGAAGGTGCCGCCTTCGACATCGACGGCTACCGCGACGCGCCTCCGGGCCTGCGCGTGTGGGCCGGCGCGACGGTGGACAAGGCCGATCTCGAGGCGCTGTTTCCCTGGCTCGACTGGGCGGCCGAAACGGTCGCCAAGGAACTCGCTGCCTGACTTTTCCCTGATTCCCGCGAGGATAATCCCATGCCCAAGGTTCTCATTTCCGACGAACTGTCGCCCGCGGCCGTCCAGATCTTCAAGGATCGCGGCATCGAGGTCGATTTCAAGCCCGGCATGAAGCCGGACGAACTGCTCGCCTGCATCGGCGGGTACGACGGCCTCGCCGTGCGCTCGGCCACCAAGGTGACCAAGGACGTATTGGCCAAGGCGACGAAGCTCAAGGTCATCGGCCGCGCCGGCATCGGTGTCGACAACATCGACGTGGACGCGGCGACCGCCAACGGCGTCATCGTCATGAACACGCCGTTCGGCAACTCGATCACCACCGCCGAGCACGCCATCGCCATGATGTTCGCGCTGGCGCGCGACATTCCCGCCGCTAATACCTCGACCCAGGCCGGCAAGTGGGAAAAGAACCGCTTCATGGGCGTCGAGCTGGCGGCCAAGACGCTGGGCATCATCGGCTGCGGCAACATCGGCTCGATCGTCGCCGACCGCGCCCTCGGCCTGAAGATGAAGGTCGTCGCCTTCGATCCCTACCTGACGCCGGAACGCGCAAAGGACATCGGCGTCGAGAAGGTCGAACTTGACGAACTGTTCGCCCGCGCCGACTTCATCACCCTGCACACGCCGCTGACCGACGCGACGCGCAACATCATCAACGCCGACGCGATCGGGAAAATGAAGGACGGCGTGCGCATCATCAACTGCGCGCGCGGCGAGCTGGTGGTCGAGACCGACATGGTGGCGGCGCTCAGGTCCGGCAAGGTCGCCGGCGCCGCCTTCGACGTCTTCCCCAAGGAACCGGCGAAGGAAAGCCCGTACTTCGGCGTCGACAATGTGGTCTGCACGCCGCACCTCGGCGCCTCGACGACCGAGGCCCAGGAGAATGTCGCCCTGCAGGTGGCGGAGCAGATGTCGGACTTCCTGATGACCGGCGCCGTGGTCAACGCGCTCAACATGCCCTCGGTCTCGGCCGAGGACGCGCCCAAGCTCCGGCCCTACATGAAGCTGGCCGAGGAGCTCGGCGGCTTTGCCGGGCAGCTCGCGCGCGAAGGCTTCGACAAGGTCACCATTGACTACGACGGCCACGTGGCCGAGCTCAACACCCGGCCGCTGACGGCCATCGTGCTCAAGGGGCTGCTGTCGCCGCTCATGGATACGGTCAACATGGTCAACGCGCCGGTGATCGCGCGCTCGCGCGACATAGACGTGACCGAGGCGACCCACGAACGCGGCGGCGACTACCAGACGCTGATCCGCGTGACCGTGGAAGGCAAGAGCGGCAAGCGCTCGGTCTCGGGCACGCTGTTCGGCGGCTCCAAGCCGCGGGTGGTCGAGGTCAACGGCATCCCGCTCGAGGCCGAGATCGGTCAGCACATGCTGTTCGTCACCAACCAGGACAAGCCGGGCTTCATCGGCTCCCTCGGCCAGGCGCTCGGCGCGGCGGGGGTCAACATCGCCACTTTCGGCCTCGGCCGCATCAAGGCCGGCGGCGACGCCGTGGCGCTGGTCAATACCGACGAGGCGGTGGACGAGGCGACGCTCGCCAAGGTGCGCAAGCTGCCCCACGTGGTGCAGGCGGAAGCGCTGGATTTCTGAGGCCCGCCGCCGGCGCGTCCGCAAAGGCGTTGCCGGGCGAACGCAAACCGGCTAGAAGCGGGCGCGGGCAGACTTGCGCCCCCCATCGCGCCCGTTTCCAAGGCCAAAGAGCAGCCATGAACGATCGAGACGGCTCAGGACTTCTCCCCCCCGGGATGAACGATATCCTGCCGCCCGAGGCGGCCTTCGAGACGGCGACCGTCAACCGCCTGCTGCGGGTGTTCCGCAGCCACGGCTATGCCCAGGTCAAGCCGCCGCTGGTGGAGTTCGAGCAGAGCCTGCTGGACGGCGCGGGCGCGGCGATGACCCACCAGACCTTCCGCCTGATGGACCCGATGAGCCACGCCATGCTCGGGCTCCGCGCCGACATGACGCTCCAGGTGGCGCGCATCGCCACGACGCGCCTCGCCCACGAGCCGCGGCCGCTGCGCCTGTGCTACGCGGGGCAGGTGCTCCAGGTCTCGGGCAGCCAGATGCGGTCCGAGCACCAGATCGGCCAGGCCGGGGTCGAGCTGATCGGTTCCGCCAGGGCGCGCGCCGACGCCGAGGTCATCGCGCTGGCCCATGAGGCGCTCGCCGCCATCGGCGTCGAGGGGCTGTCGGTGGACCTCAACATCCCGACCCTGGTGCCCGCGATCACCCGTGCGCTCGGCCTCGGCGAGGACGAGGGGCGGGAGATGCGCGCCGCGCTGGACCGCAAGGACGCGGGCGCCATCGCCGCCTTCGGCAACGGCGCCTCGGACCTGCTGGCGCGGCTGATCAAGCTGGCGGGGCCCGCCGACGGCGCGCTCGAGGCGCTGGGTACCCTGACCCTGCCGCCCGAGGCCGCGTCCGCCTGCGCCGGGCTAGCGGAGACGGTGGCGCTCCTGCGCACCATCAGTCCGGACATCCGCCTCACCGTCGATCCGGTCGAGAACCGCGGCTTCGAGTACCATACCGGCGTCAGCTTCGTGTTGTTCGCGCTGGGTGCGCGCGGCGAGCTGGGCCGCGGCGGCCGCTACCTCGAGGGCGGCCCCGGCGTGCCCAACGGCGCCGAGCCGGCGACCGGGTTCACGCTGTTCATGGATACCGTGATCGGCGCCCTGCCCGAAGCGCGCATGCCGGAGCGCGTGTTCGTGCCGCTGGAGGCGGGCGTGGCGGCTATCGCCAGGCTGCAGGGCGAGGGCTGGATCACCGTCGCAGGGCTGGAGCCGGTGACGGACGCGACGGCGGAGGCGGCCCGGCTCGGCTGCACCCATGTCTTCACCGGCGGCAAGGCCGTCGCCGTCACGAGCGCATAGGGGATCGGGATGGCCAACGTAGCCGTGGTCGGCGCCCAGTGGGGCGACGAGGGCAAGGGCAAGATCGTCGACTGGCTGTCGGAACGCGCCCATGTGGTGGTGCGCTTCCAGGGCGGCCACAACGCCGGCCATACGCTGGTGATCAACGGCGTCACCTACAAGCTCAGCCTGCTGCCGTCGGGCGTGGTGCGGCCGGGCAAGCTGTCGGTCATCGGCAACGGCGTGGTGGTGGACCCGTGGGCGCTGCTCGACGAGATCGCGGCGATCGCCAAGCAGGGTGTCGCGGTCACGCCGGACTCGCTGATGCTGGCCGACAACGCGGCGCTGATCCTGCCGGTGCACCGGGTCCTCGACGCCGCCATCGAGGAGGCCAAGGGCCACAACAGGATCGGCACCACCGGGCGCGGAATCGGGCCCGCCTACGAGGACAAGGTGGGACGCCGCGCGATCCGGGTCTGCGATCTCGCCGACGGGGCGACGCTGGAGATGCGCCTCGACCAGTTGCTGTTCCACCACAACGCGCTGTTGCGCGGCCTCGGCGCTGACGAGATCAAGCGCGGGCCGCTGCTCGACAGCCTGCGCGAGGTGGCGCCGAAGATCCTGCCCTACGCCGGGCGGGTGGGGGCGCGGCTCGACGTCGAGCGGCGCCGCGGCCGTCGCATCCTGTTCGAAGGGGCCCAGGGGGCGATGCTCGACGTCGACCATGGCACCTATCCGTTTGTCACCTCGTCCAACACCGTGGCCGGGCAGGCGGCGGCGGGCGCCGGCGTCGGGCCGGGCGCGCTCGGCTACGTGCTCGGCATCACCAAGGCCTATACGACGCGGGTCGGCTCCGGGCCGTTCCCCACCGAGCAGGACAACGATATCGGCGAACGCCTCGGCGCGCGCGGCCACGAATTCGGCACCGTGACCGGGCGCAAGCGGCGCTGCGGCTGGTTCGACGCGGTGATGGTGCGCCAGGCGCTCCGCACCGGCGGCATCAACGGCATCGCGCTGACCAAGCTCGACGTGCTCGACGGCTTCGACGAGATCAGGGTCTGCACCGGTTACCGGCTCGGCGACGCCACGATCGACTACTTCCCGTCGTCGGTGGCGGGGCAGGCGGCGGTGGTGCCGGTGTGGGAAAGCCTCGAAGGCTGGTCGGAAAGCACCCAGGGGGCGCGCTCCTGGGCGGACCTCCCCGCCACCACCGTCAAGTACGTGCGCAGGATCGAGGAGCTGATTGGCGCGCCGGTGGCGATGCTGTCGACGTCGCCGGAGCGCGAGGACACGATCCTTGTGCACAATCCTTTCGCGGACTGAGGCCCTTCGCGGACTGAAACGGGCCGGGGCGCTACGGCGTTGCCTTACCTTTGAAACGTCATGCCCCGCGCAGGCGGGGCATCCATGCGATGGATCGCCCGGCTAAACCGGGCGATGACGATTCCGTAAAGTGAGTCAGCTTCAGGACGCGGCGCGCGCCAGGACCTCGCCATCGACGACGGCGTTCTTCATCGACTTCTGGAGCTTTTCGAAGGCCCGGGCCTCGATCTGGCGCACCCGTTCGCGCGAGATTCCGTACTGCTGGCTCAGGTCTTCCAGCGTCGACGGCTCGTCCTTGAGGCGCCGTTCGGTCAGGATGTGGCGCTCGCGCTCGGTCAGGTTGCCCATGGCCGAGGTCAGCAGCTGGTGGCGCTGCTGGTACTCCTCGCGCTCGCCCATCACCGTTTCCTGGCTGTCGGAATCGTCGGCGAGCCAGTCCTGCCATTCGCCGCCGTCGCTGTCGCTGCGGATCGGCGCGTTGAGCGAATGGTCATGGGCGGCGAGGCGCCGGTTCATGGTGATGACATCGTCCTCGGTCACGTCGAGGCGCTCAGCGATCTGCTTCACCTTTTCGGGCGGCAGGTCGCCGTCCTCGATCGCCTTCATCTGGCCCTTGATCTTGCGCAGGTTGAAGAACAGCTTCTTCTGCGCCGCCGTGGTGCCGATCTTCACCAGCGACCACGAGTGCAGGATGTATTCCTGGATCGAGGCGCGGATCCACCACATCGCATAGGTGGCGAGGCGGAAGCCGCGTTCGGGATCGAAGCGCTTGACCGCCTGCATCATGCCGACGTTGCCTTCGGAGATGAGCTCGCCGAGCGGCAGGCCGTAGCCGCGGTAGCCCATGGCGATCTTGGCGACCAGGCGCAGGTGGCTGGTCACCAGGCGGTGTGCGGCGTCGCTGTCGCCGTGCTCGCGCCAGCGCTTGGCGAGGATGTATTCCTCGTCCTTTTCCAGCATCGGAAAATTGCGGATCTCCCGCAGGTACCGCGACAGGTTCCCTTCAGGGGACAGGACGGGAAGACTGGGGGACTTGTTTGC
This sequence comes from Alphaproteobacteria bacterium, assembly GCA_009380075.1. Classification (GTDB taxonomy): domain Bacteria; phylum Pseudomonadota; class Alphaproteobacteria; order SMXQ01; family SMXQ01; genus WHSO01. Next base: position 41,372 of record WHSO01000002.1, read on the forward strand.
CATTGGATCCTAACTCCCTCGGGGGCAGGGGCCCCCGTTACATGCCGCGGATTATACATTACTAAATCGGTCTGGTATAGAATTTATTACACCTCCTCTAAGAAATTTATTAACTCCTTGAAATATGGCGGGAATACGGCGTCGAAGACCAGCATCTCCCCGATCGCCGGGTGCCGGAATCCGAGGCGGAAGGCGTGCAGCGCCTGGGTGGGGGCGGCGATTCCCGCGTCGCTCAGCAGCTTGCGGCGCCCGCCGTAGAGCGGATCGCCGATCACGGGATGGCCGATATGGGCCATGTGCACCCGGATCTGGTGAGTACGCCCGGTCTCGAGCCGGCATTCGACCCGGCTCGCCCGGGAGCCGATGCGCGCGAGGACGCGGTAGCGCGTCGCCGCCGCCCGCCCACCCGAACGCAGCACCGCCATCTTCTTGCGGTTGCGCGGGCTGCGGCCGATGTTGCCCTCGATCCGTCCCGCCGCCGGGTCCGGCACGCCCCACACCAGCGCGCCGTAGCGGCGCTCGATGGTGCGCGCGGCGAACTGGGCCACCAGGCTTTCGTGGGCGGCCGCGGTCTTCGCTGCGACCATGACCCCGGAGGTATCCTTGTCGAGGCGGTGGACGATGCCGGGCCGGGCGACGCCACCGATGCCGGTCAGGCCGGCGCCGCAGTGATGGATCAGCGCGTTGACCAGGGTCCGGTCGGGATTGCCGGGCGCCGGATGGACGACGAGCCCGGCCGGCTTGTCGATGACGATGACATGGGCGTCCTCGTACAGGATGGTGAGCGCGATGTCCTGCGCCGCGGGTACGGCGGGCGCCGCCGGCGGCACGGCGATGCGGTAGCTGGTGCCCGGTTTGACCGCCCGGGACGGGTCCTTTATCGTCTCGCCGTCGGCGGAGACGGCCCCTGCGACGATCAGCGCCTTGAGGCGCGAGCGCGACAGCGCCGGCACGCGCGCCGCCAGGAACGCATCGAGCCGGCCGCGGTCGGCCGCTTCCGCCGCCACGGTGTGGGTCTCGGGCGCGGCAATCTCATGGGCTCGGCCGGTCATGGCGTGGAGAGTGGACAAAAACATGGGCGCGCTCAAGACCCTGGTCGTCGTCATGGGCGTCGCCATCCTGACCGGCGCCAGCGTCCTCGTCACCCTGATCGTCGAGCGCGGCCGCCGGCTTGCCGCCGGGCCGCCCGTGGAGCAGGCGGTGGCCCCCGTACCTTCCGAGGTCCGCGCGCACAGGCTGGCCCTGCCGGCGGGGGCGCGGGTGGTCGAGAGCCGGCTCGACGGCGGTCGCATCCTGCTGCGCGCGGCGCTGGCGGGGGGCGGGGAGGCGCTGTTCGTGTTCGACGCCGCGAGCGGGCGGCTGGTCGCGCGCTACGCCCTCACCGCCGAAGGCGGCCCGTGACTCCTGTCTTGACCCGCATCGCGATTCCCGCCCGCGTCCTCGCCGGGATCGCGGCCCGCGCCGCGGCGGCCTGGCCCGACGAATGCTGCGGGCTCCTCCTCGGCCGGCGCGACGGCGGCGCCTGTATCATTGCCGAAGCCGTCGCTGCCGACAATGTCGCCGATGATCCGGCCCGCCGCTTCGAGGTCGACCCCCACGCCCTGCTCGCCACCCATCGGCGCGCCCGCGAATCGGGGGTGGAGCTCCTCGGCCCCTACCATTCCCATCCCGACGGCGCGGCGGTCCCCTCGGCGACGGACCGTGCCCGGGCCGAAGCCGCGGCGGCGGCGGGGGAGGCGTGGCTGATCGTCCCGGCGACCCGGGACGGGGCCGGCGCGGCGCGCGCCTTCATCTTCGACGGGAAGGCGTTCACCGAGGCCGCCCTCGTCGTCACGCCAGACGGGGCGTAAAAAAAGAGGGGCGGCTCAACCGACCGCCCCAGAACCTCGCCAATTCGTCATCGCCCGGCCCCAATCAAGTCGGGGATCTCCGGGCGATTCACCAGATGGATGCGTCGCAGGTGGATGCCCCGCCTCCGCGGGGCATGACGTTTCAGTGCTGAAACACCTCCCGCGCTACTTGATCGCGTCGGCGGCCTTCTTGATCAGCGCCGGCGGGGTCTTGTACACCGCGGCGACGATGGCATCGGCTTCCTCGCCCGACACCGGGCCGACGATGGTGCGCTTGGACTTCTCGGCATCGGCCAGGAACGCCTTGTCCTTGAGCACCGCCATCATCGCCGTGCGCAGAGCCTTGAGCCGGTCGGCCGGCACCTGGCGCGACACCACGAAGGGGCGGAAGATGTCGTTGATCGCCAGCACCACGCCGAGCACCTTCTTCTGTTCGTCGGTCTTGGCGAGGTCGATGATGAACGGCGCGTCCACGCCCTCGGGCGCCAGCTTGGAGTTGCGGTGGGTGACGTTGATCAGCTTGCCCTTGATCCAGTTGCTCGGGATCGATTCGTAGGAGCCGCAATCGCCGTCGAGCTCGCCGCGCTCGATGGCGAGGCGCTGCTCGGCCGAGCCGGGATAGCCGATGATCTGCTTCACCTTGATGCCGAAGACGTTGCGGATCAGCGCGCCGTCGAGGTAGGAGCCCGAGGTCTTGGACGTGGCGCCCAGCGTGACCTGCGGGCGCTTGACCAGGTCGTCCCAGGTCTTGATGCCGGTCTTGTGCCACATGTAGCACACCCGCATGTCCGACGAGATCGAGCCGAGGAAGGCGACGTCGGTGAAACGGATCTTGACCTTGTCCGGGTCGGTCAGCGACTTGAGCACGTTGCCGGCGTTGAAATGCACCATCACCGTGCCGTCGCCGGGCTGCGCCTTGAGCGACTGCACCGCCTTGAGGCCCGACGCGCCGGGCAGGTTGTTGACGACGAGGCTGGGCTTGCCGGGGATGTGGTTGCCGATATGGCGCGCGATCAGGCGGCCGTAGGCGTCGAAGCCGCCGCCCGGCGAGAAGCCGACGACGACCTTGACGGTCTTGCCCTTGTAGAAGCCGGCGACGTCGGCCCGGGCAGGCCCGGCCGGGAACGAGACGGCGAGCGCGGTGGCGGCGACGGCGAGGGCGGCGAGGCCGAGGGCCGGCGCGGCGGCGCGAAGGGGATGGGACATGGGTTCGGATCTCCTTGTGGTGAAGCCTTGGCGTTCAGGTTATTTCCTGGTGCGCTCCGCGGCGATGCGCGGCTCCCCTGTCGGATGTTCTTATCGTTATCCTGGTGGCGATGATAACAAGCCCGGCGCGGAGGACCAAGGACTGCCGTCGCCGCGCGGCCGAAAGGCCCGGATTCCGGGCTCCGGCGCCGTCCCGGGCCGGGCCGGGCCGCCCGCCGCCGCGCCGCCCTTTGCCCTTGATCGCCGGGCGGCGAACCGCTAGATATCGCCTCCCGGCCCGCGCGCCGGACGCCACGGTCCCCTTCGTCTAGTGGCCTAGGACTTCGCCCTCTCACGGCGGCAACAGGGGTTCGAATCCCCTAGGGGACGCCAATAAAATCAATGACTTGGCAATCTGTACGCCCGGCGTAGCTAACAGATATCAAATATCCCACCGCACGGAGGACCGTTCCCGTGGACACCAAAGCGAAACCCGAAAAGAAGCGGCGCTCGGGCATCCCAACCGGGAACGCGGGCGAGTATTTCGTCATGGGGGAGCTGCTGCGGCGCGGCTATGACGCCCAGCTGGCCGACCGCAACACCAAGGGCTACGACCTGCTGGTCGGGCGCGCGGGCGACGGCCTTGATATGCGGCGCGTCCAGGTCAAGACCGTGCGCGCGCCGCCGTGGTACGTGCGCCGCGCTGACTTCACCGATCTGCCGGACCAGGTGACCGTCTACGTCATCATCGGTAAGGAGGACGCGAAGAAGCCTGTGCGGTACTTCATCGCGCGCAACGGCGACGTGGCCGAGCGGGTGACTGTCCCGGCGACCGGCAATTGGCCCGCGAACGGCTTCATGAGCCAGCGCGCCGTGATGGACTTCGCGGACAACTGGGCGGCCTTGGATGCACCGGAACCCCGCCGCAAGCGCCGCGGATGAAACCCCTCCTCGCCCTCCTGCTCATGGGCGCCGGCGCGGCCGACTCGTTGACGATGGCAAAATCCAAAAAGCCAAAGACGCGGAAAAGAGACGAAAAAAGCCAGTCCGAAAGGTTCGTCGAAAAGGCAAAGGAACTTGGCGCAGACGAAAGCGCCGAGGCGTTTGAGCGTGCCTTCAAAAAGGTTGTTCCGACGAGGCCTTATGGGAGCCCCTCCGCCAAACGGCGCATGAAGGCCCGTGATGCGTAAAGAATTTCCTCCGCGATCTCCGGATTGAAATCGCTAGTCAACAACATCAGCTTACCTTGAGTATGACTGATCTTGTTGCGCCAAGCGTTCTTTAGTCCTTCGACGGTGCCCCGCACCTGCTCAAGAAACGCGAAGTTCTGTTGCTCGAATTGCGTCCGATCTTGGTGTTTTTTCTTAATCACTTTATCGAGCGCGCCAGCAACTGCCGTCCAACCTGATTTCGGGTCGACCACCTGCAAAAACTTTCCAAGCTCAATCAGGCCAACTTCGATCACCTGCACGCTATGAAACACCGCGGCGGCGTATCGAGAAAAGGCAAAGCATTTTCGCGCTTCCTCAATGTCCACAACCGAGTCCGGGAAGCGGGCAATAATTTTCTCCCATCCCTCGCGCGGATTGTTGTAGTAATTTGCTTCTTGGCTGCTCACCGAGAAGAATCGGGGCCCGGACATTTCGTCAATCATCCGTTCCTGGATTTCGACGACCAGTTCTCTAAATTTCTCATATGAACAATCGGATTTGGAAAGAAGATTCACAATTTTTTTTGCGCTAGCTCTCGATGCGTCCAAGCCAAGTTCAATACAGTCCTGCTCAATATCATTGAAGATCGACTGCGCTGTTGTCTTTAGTTCACCTTGCCACCGTCCACGATGGTTTGTAATTGTGGTTTCCATCATCCGTATTGCGGTGAGAAATAAGTGAGGGCGAAAAAGCTTCATGATGTCCCACAGGCTCCATAGCCGGTGAGAACACAAAAGGCTGCGGGTATGTGCCGCGCTCCCGGCGGGGGTCATCATACACCCCCACTATCGGGGTGGGTACGGGAGATACAAAATGCGCCCCATGTCGTTTTCACGAACAGAAGCCGCCCGCGATGCCGGCCTGTCCGACTCATAAAGCGCCCCATATGGCGGGCGATGCGACAAAGTATCCGATCACCAGCCGCTCGCGCGAATCGAAAAGATCATGGACGACGTCGTTGACAATCGCGGACGCATGTTGTCCGCCGCGCCTATGCGACTCAACGATGGCCACCACGCGCCTGCGGTCCGGGACGGGAGCGATGCCGAGAGGGATGCGCGGGGGCGCGGGTGCTCCCTGCCAGCGCCAGCCGAGGTCTTCCAGCATGGCGTACACGTGGTTGGCGGGACAGCCCTGCGTGGCGGTGAATACGCGGCAGTTGGCGCGGGCGAGTAGATGAGCGGCGACCGACGGGTAGGTGAACCCGAGTGCGCGCGCGATGGCGCGGGCCGCGCAGTCGCCGGTGCCGCGTGGCAAGTCGGGAGGCCTTCCCCCGTCGTCGTAGGCGTAACCGAGCATGGCGATCCTCAAGGAGGGAGAAGGGAGCGGCGGGTGCGCGTCTGACGCGGTTAACGCCCCCGCCGCCCCCCGCGTCGACGGCGGCGGGGGAAGTTAGCCGCCGCCCCCACCGCCGCCTTGGCGACAACGTACTCTTACTTGCACGTCCCCGGCGGAGATTGACGACCGTGACGCGCTGCGGGTGTTGTCACGGAGACCGCCCGCTGCTCCGCCCGGCGCATCTCCACGGTGCCGGGCCCGCCCCGCGCCGCCCAGAGGAAGTAGCGCGGGCCACCGCCGGTGATGCGTCATGGCGACACCACCGGCAAGATTGTCAGGCCGCCGACTGAAAGCGCTCGAACAGCGCCGGGTTTTCGCTTCTGGCGCGCCTGAGTGCGGTCACGCTATCGCACTTGTCGCGACGTTTGATCTCGCTGACCAGACTTTCGAATTCGCGTACGGCGGGCGGCTTGCGCGTTGCGTCCAGCGCTTCGGTCTCGGCCTTCCGAATCTGCCATTCGCCTTCATCATTGTACTCGTCGTGCAAATCCGGGTACTGGCGGGCCGCCTTGCTCATGACATCCGACTGCGGCATGTCGGGATGTTGAGTGGACAAGTACTTCATGGCATCTTCCAGGGTATCGAAACTGAGCGGCGCGTCGTCGCGCTGCGTGAGTATTTTGTGCATGTTGGGCTCCTGTCGTTCATCGGGGTCGAAGCGCTTCATGATGATCGCGCGGGCATGGATTTGAGCCGGGGAATCGCACGCGCTGATTTCCGAGATGGAGAACGCCCGCATAATGTTCTTGCGATGGGATCGTTTGCGCGCGACCATGGGGTTATCTCCTGCCGGGACGCCAGTCGTCTTTGCCGCCCCTCTCGATGGTGGCCAACTTCACGATTTTGACTTCGTCGAGATTGCGGGCGAGCGGGCCGCCGGGGACCATGTACGAACGCACCGGCGGTAGGCTCGTGCGGTTGTCGCGTCCGGGTGGGTTACGGGATGATGTGCGGTCGGTCATGGGGTCACCAATACGTGCCCGGATGTTGACGCAGGTTCATTTCTGCCTCGGCCAAGGTACGGGCACGTAATGCGTCCAGCCTCCATCTACGTGCTTCGCGGTACAAGCCCTCGGCGCGGAACTTCTCGCTTTGCGCCCATGCGCTTTCGCGCAACGCGATGGTTCGCGCGCGGCGGATCAATCTTTGGCGCACGTCAAGGGTGAGGGGATGCTCCAGGTCGTCGCGGGTGGTGCGCCTCAGATCGAACAGCGCGCGATATTCAAGTTCGAGCTCTTGGCTTTCGTAGTCATGCTCGCCCGGTCGGGTCCGGCCCAGCGTGGAGGCAATATCGGCAAGGCGCTGGTCTATGGCGCGCAATTCGGCTTTGACGGCCTGCTGGTCCTCGATCTTTACCTGCTTGAGCGATGGCGGCTTGGTCGCGGCGGGACCGGATGGACCGATGGCGACGATGCCGTTCGCTTCGCGCCACAGGGCGCGTTCGCGAAATGACGTGAATATCGGCGGGGCCGGTGGCGCACTCTTTGTCGTGCGTGTACTTATCGCGCGTATCATCAGGCGTCCTCCTCGTCGTCGTCTGTTTCCCCGGAATCGATGAGCCATGGCGGCTTCGCGGGGATGAATGTCGGGTCGCCACCGAGGCGGCCATGTTCGTCAAACGCCGCGATTCCAGTCAGGGCGAACGGCTCGCGCTGCGCTGACGGCTGAGAGCGCGTCCTAGAGGCGGTATCGCGGCAGCCACCCCCCGGGGTAGCCCCAGCCCCAGAAACGCTCTGAGCATCCTCTCTCGGTCGATACCGAGGGATGGAGCGGCGGCGCTTGGGTGCGGTGTCGTCAACGTCTTCATCGGCGCGCAGGGTTCCCAGGCCATCGAGACCCCGGACCGGACCCGACGCCAGCGCCGCGCGTGCGGCGGTATCGGGATCATCACCATTCGCCACCGATTGCCTGAACTCCGCTAGTTGGTGGCCATCCATCAGTGTGAGCACGTAAGGCCAGCATGGGGCGGCGGGCTTGTGGGCTTCGCGCTCGGCGACTTCGCGGTGCACGCTGTCGAGCAACACATTCAAGTCGATGACCGCGCGCGGCCCTACGGCCGATAGGGCGCGGCGGACCTCATCGCGGTGGTTGGTATCGAGGGTGGCGAGCGCCTGCATCTGCTGGCCGACCGCATGCGCGTCAAGCTGCTTCAGGATTTGGGTGGCGCGCAGGGCAGCCATGATTACGCAGCTTCCTCGGGAGCGGGAGCGGGAGCACGCTCACCGATCATCCAAAGCGGCGCGTCGTGGGGAAGGAGTTCGGGTGCGGGCTCGCCTTCGAGCAGACCGACGCGCTCTTGGCTGCGGCGAATTTCGCTCGCCAAGCGCAAAAGCAAGTCGGTGTCGATAACTTCGCCGGCCGCCATCTTTGATTCCAGCCGCTCGCGTTCCATGCACATGGCCGCCAAGGCGCGGCACGTGTCAGCATGGCGTCCGCCGGTCTTGTCGAGGAAGGCCCGGAGCAAGTCCCGGAAGCGGCGCGCTGCGCGGGAGCGGCCGTCGGTACGGTCGAGGAATAGAGTCTTCCCGTTGGTGACGCGCGACCTGGCCTCTGGCTTGAAAGAAGCTGTCGCCGGGCTAGCAGCGGACGACTTTTCGTGCGATGTTTGCGTCATATTTGCAATGATAAACCTACGCAACGGGGAAAGCGTTATTTTTGGGCGTTTTTCCGTGTTTGTCCGCACCCCGTTTACGCTGTTAGGGAGCGTAGCCGTGGGCGGCGCGCCGTCTTGTCGGGCTGGGTGCGGGGGGCGTTTTGGTGGTCTGGGTTTTTTGCGGCGGGAAGCAGGGACGTGTATCTGGGCGAGGGACGTTTCGGTAGTCTTTGACTTTTTATACACGAAGGGCGCTCACGCAGCTTCGGGCGGGCCATCGTCTTCTACTTTTTTGCCGGGTGGGCGGACGTCTGGCTGCGATTTCGATAACGCAGCAGCAGGAGCGTCCGTTTTCCGGTTCGTCGGTTTGGGCGGGGCATCTTCGCCGTCGCTTTCGCTTTCCAATCTTCGCGCGGCGCGGCGCCGCAGCTCCTCTCGCGAGATGAAGGGACGGCTCAGGTCGGTATCGTTCGGGTACCTGTCCACTTTCTTTCCAGTCATCAGTTCACCTTCCGCATCAACTACCCATCGGGGGCGGTGCTTGCCCTTCGCTTTATCTGGCGTCGCTTGGCGGTATTGTCGACGACGAGGCGCGGCCGAAGGCGCTCCTCTATCGAAGCGATACGCGAACGCAGGTCTGGATGTTTGTCGAGGAAGCGGTGCAGCCTACCGAGTTCCTCGCCGAGTTGCCGTCTCCGGGTCGCAACGGCAACCAGCCGGTCTACCAACTGCTGTTCGGGGCCCTTGTAACGGAAGCGGACGGTTACCTTTCGGTCGGGACGACGTCTTTCCATCACTTTCCTCCTCTTCCTGTTCTCGCGAAGCGAAGCAATCGCGGCGGTTGCCGCGTAACTCTCATAGAAGTTTCTCTCATACAGTTCTTCTCATACGACGCACCCGATTCGGTGTAAGTGCTGGCGCCGCAACAACTTGCGCAATTTCGGGCCACCCGTAAGGACGCCGTTCCGCCACCCGTAAGGACGCCGTTTCAGCCCCCGAAACCACCCGTAAGGACGCCGTTTCCTCATGCGCGCAGCCGCGCCAGCAATCCCGCCGCCCGCCGCCGCGCGCCGTCGTGCTCAAAAGCGCGCTGCGTTTCGCGTTCGCGCTGCACGGCCTCGTGCCGTTCCTCGATCTCGTCTGCCGTCAGGCCGTCGCTGGCTCCGGGGTGCGCCTTCTCAACCGGCGCGGCCGTGCGGGCGGCCGCCGCTATGATCCGGATGCGCGTGTCATCGCCGGGTGCGGGTGCGATGCGGAAGATGACCGCAAGGCCCAGCGCCCGCGCGTGCCGATTGACGCAGTCGAGCGCAGCGTCGATCTTGTGGTTGACGTCCGCCGCCCCCCGCGCCGATAAGCCCAACCGCTCGACGAGCGCGTCCATGCGCATCGCTGGCCCGCCCCTTCGCACGTCCGCGCCATGTAATACAAGCCAGAGCGCCGCCACGGTGGCACCCCCCCGGCGCGTCGGGAGCGGCCAAGGCACCTTCCCGAACTGGCCGCGCGGCAGCCACGCGTCCCCGACCGTGAGAAATACCGCGCGGTTTTCCAGGCGTAGGGTTGTCAAGATCGGAGACCGCTTGCCGATGTCGCGCGTGAGCCGTTGCAGGGCGGGTACAAGCATCGCCGCCGAGCGGGCGGAGTAGACCAATCCCGCACGGCGCAGGATTTCGCGGCGCGATATCTCGACTTCTATGTCGGCACCGGGATCAATTTTGGCACCGGGCCGACCCGCGCGCCGCCGGTCGTGGTATGCCGCACTCCCGGCGCCGCTGATTAAATCGCTCCCGACTTCGAACCCGTTGTTGGTTACGCGGTACATCTGCTCGGGCGTCAGGGCCGCGCGCGCGGTCTTGATTGCGTCCCTGCCAGCGCTCCACGCGACGGCATGGAGGTCCTCGGCGGTCGCCTGTCTCGCCGTCATGATGAGCGCGCCCGCGACAGCCAGCTCGAAAACTGTGAGCCCAACTTCCGGTGCGTCGTCGCGATGGCGAAGGGGCGGATTCCGGAGCACGGCGCGCGGAAAGATTACGAAGCCGGATAGCGGCTTTTGTGCGGGCTTCGCGCGCTGTTTCGGCACGTAGCGCGGGACGCCGCGACGTGGCGATGGACGCGCGGCTTCGGCGCGCCTGTCAGCTTTCGTCATCAGCTTGCGCGCCTCCTCCGCCGCGCGCGAGGAGTATTGCGGCGAAGGACGCGCAGGCGGCGCGCAGGCCGACGATATCCTCGGCCGTTTGGCCCGCTAGTTCTGTGGCGTGAGACGCGAGTGTCGTAACCGCTGCGGGGTAGCCCGCGTTATTGGCGATCACCACAGAGCATTCCTCAAGCTCTTTGAGATTAATTGTCGCACGGTACAGAACGCTGGCAATTTCTTCGAATGCTGTTTCTGACATCGACGTTGCGCGTTTGGCGCCCTCTTCACGGTTTGGCATCGTCGTTCTCCTCCGTTGGATTTCCACGCACTATTCGATCTCCCACCGTTCGCGCGTGCGCTGGGCGAGGGCGGCGAAATTCAGATCAGGATCGGTTTTCGTATTTCTTTTCGCGCTCTTTGCGCCACGCGGCTTCGGCGCGGCGTGTGATCGCGATCCGATTGGCGCTACAACGCATAATTTTGGGGGCTTTACCGGCGTTGCGGATGGCGTAAAACGCCGACCGCGAAATTCTGCCGTTACGCCGACAGAATTCCGCAATCGTGAGGGCCGGGCCGTCGAGATTTTCGGCGGTGGCGTCGGAGCCGGAATCGGGATCGGGGTCGGGATCGCTATCGGGATTAAGTCTGCGGACCATTGGGGCCTCCTAGCGTGGGGCGCAACCTCTCCACTACGGCAGCAGTTGCGTGCACGCTTAGGAAACCCCGAAACGGCCCGGACCGCTACCGTCCGCGGATCGCGGGATTGGAGGGCGGGAACGGAGGGCGTGTTACGACGTCGGGGGCTGGCGCTTCTTCTGGCGGCGGGCGCTGCCGTGCTTGCCGCTGAGGTATTTTTGCAGCGTCTCCGGGTCGGCGACGCCGTAGACACGCGCGGCGCTTTCGACGGCCTCGTACCGATTGCGGCCGAGTTCGACTTCGCGCTTCACGGCGTCGGCGGCCCACAGCAACCGGCGCGCGGCATCGGACAGGTCATAAGCAGGCGTGGGACGCCCGCCTTGCGGGCGCTTCAAATTGTAACGGCCCAGCAGGTCCGCGATGAGCCAGCGCGCATCGGCGGGCAGGGGGGCGTCGGACTTCAGGAGCGCGACGAGCGGTGCCGCGTCGCGGGTGCGGTCAACGGCCCGCAGGGCATCGATCCACGGCTGCACGTCGCCCCCGGGGAAGAGCCAGCGCGCAAATAAGAGTCGCCTCACCATTGCTTGCCTACACCCCCGGCCGCAAACGGGACGACGCCGGGTTCGGTGGCGGGCACCAGCGGCACCACCGCCCGCGCCGCCATCTCGTCGAGACCGTAGGCAATCCATGCGGCGTAGTGAACCTCGATCATCTTGGTGCTGGTGTCGTGGATTTTCGCCACCAGCGCAATCGGCAGACCGGCGCGGAGGCCCCTTACGATGCTTGAATGCCGCAAGGCATAGGGAATGACGTCTGGCGCCTTCGCCCGCTCGCGGATCCCCCGCCACGCCCGGGTCAGCTCGGCCCCCGACTGCCACGCCCCGCGTCGGTCGCGAACCCAGCGGATGCGTGGCCCCGGGACCTGGACGTGCTGCCAGCGTTCCAACAGCGGCGCGCTCTTGGCGCGCCCCGTCGTCGCCGGTAGCAACGCGTCGAGCACGTCGCGGCCGACCGGCACCGGAATGCGCTCCACCTTCCGGCCCTTGCCCTTGCGGGACGGCGGCAGCAGAAGGCGGCCTTTGTCGCGCTGGACGTCGCCGACCAGCATCCGCGCTACCTGCCCGAACCGGGCACCCGTCGCGGCCAAGACGACTACGAGCCGGAAAAGGTCGCCGCCCGCCTCGCGCTCGTCGTCCACTTCCCGCGCCGCCCTGATGAGCGCCCCGACCTGGGCGTCTGTCAGGATCTGGTTGTCGCGCGCGCCCGGCTCTGCGTCGTCGGGGCGTTCGGGCGCGCGCAACCCGTGCTTGATGGTCGCGGCGAAGTCGGCCCCCAGCCGCTTCCTGTGGATCCAATAGGCGGCGTTGAGCGCGGCGCGGAAGTCGCTCGTCGTCCGCGCTACGGTCGAAGCCCGCAGGGTGGGCGGCAACGCGGCGCGCCACGCGGTCAGCGCGTCCTCGTCCAGCTTCTCGAGGGTGGTCGCCGCCAGCTTGTCTCCCAAGACATAGCGGGTGAGGCGCGTGGCGGCGTCCGACCGCACAGCGCGTCCGCGCCGCGCGGCCTCGCGCGTGTCGCGGAAGGTGATGTAATCCTCAACCACCTTGGCCACGGTCGGAAGCGCGCCGAGGCCGACCGCCTTGTGTGCGCGCGCCACCGCCTCCGCCCGCGCCTTGGCCTGGGCTTGGTCGAAGGAGAGCACCAGAACGCCGTCGGCGTCGGCGAGGTCATCGGCGATGCCGAGCCCTTCGGTCGCGTAGCGCTGGTTGCCGAGGTAGCGCCGCACCCACCACGTGCCGTTCTTGCCCGCGATGCGGCGGTAGCCGAGGTGCAGCCCCCGCTCGACGCCCCGCCAGTAGATGTTGCCACGCGGCTTCAGCTTCGCGCGTGCGCTGCGGGAGCCGATCTGTGCGTCCTTCACCACCCGTGCCATGTCCCGTGCCCTCTCTGGCCATATTCAATATTCCGCAAATATAAGGGGGCATACGCGGAAACGCTAGCCTATACGCGGACGGGCGGAAGTGGCGGAATTGCTGGCTTTTCGGTAAACGCGGGCAAACGCGGACAGTCCGAACGCCCGCTCTCTCACGGCGGCAACAGGGGTTCGAATCCCCTAGGGGACGCCAATTTCACCCGATTGTCTCATAACGGAGAGGGTTCCAGCAGTTCGCTCGGGCTCCCTACCGCCATGGGTTGCGAGATATATTTTAATCCTTCCGTGGTACAAAAAGACGGGGGACTATTTCATGCGCCTTTCCTGGAACGAGATCAGAGCGCGGGCGGCTACCTTTGCCCGTGACTGGGCTGGCGAAGGCTATGAGAAGGGCCAGACGCAGCTTTTCTACCGGGATTTCTTCGACGTGTTCGGGATGCCGGTCCGGCGCGTGGCGACGTTCGAAGAACCGGTCAAGAACCTAGGCGACAAGCGCGGCTTTATCGACCTGTTTTGGAAAGGCGTCCTTCTGGTCGAGCAGAAGAGCGTGGGTCTCGATCTCAAGAAGGCGAAGGCACAGGCCCTCAATTACTTCCCGGGATTGAAGGACGCGGATCTTCCCCGCTATGTCCTGTTGAGCGACTTCAAGTCCTTTGAACTGTACGACCTGGAGGAAGACGAACAGGTCGTCTTCCCGCTCTCCGAACTTCCGCGGCATGTCGAGAAGTTCGGTTTTATCCTTGGCGTCCAGAAACGCTCATTCAAGGATCAGGATCCGGTAAACATCGAAGCGTCCGAATTGGTCGGCAAGCTTCACGATGCCCTCAAGGACTCCGGTTATTCGGGGCACGATCTTGAACAATTCCTCGTGCGTATCGTGTTCTGTCTTTTTGCGGACGACACCGGCATCTTCGAACCACGTGGAATCTTTCTCGATCTTCTCGAAACGCGAACGCGGGAGGACGGCTCCGACCTTGGCGGATGGCTCACGCAACTCTTTCAGGTTCTGAATACGTCGGAGGAGGAGCGTTCCAGGAATCTCGATTCGGACCTCGCACGGTTTCCTTACGTGAACGGTGACCTGTTCCGTGATGCTTTGCGCATTCCTTCCTTCGACTCCGGGATGCGCCAACGCCTCCTCGATACCTGCCATTTTGACTGGTCGCTCATTTCTCCAGCCATTTTCGGCGCCCTGTTCCAGTCCGTGATGAACAAGCAGGAACGCCGTGCGCTCGGCGCGCACTACACCACGGAAAAGAACATTCTCAAGGTGATCTGCCCGCTGTTTCTGGACGACCTGCGGGCGGAATTCACCCGTCTCAAGGCAAGGCGGGACAGCCGGCGGATGCCGGAATTGCTCGCCTTTCAGGAAAAGCTTGGGCGCCTGCGATTTCTGGATCCCGCCTGCGGATGCGGGAACTTCCTGATCATCGCTTACCGAGAGTTGCGCGCCCTCGAAATCGACGTCCTGCGGGAAGTTCGCCCCAAGGGGCAATACGACGCGCTGGCCGATCTCCTTTCAATGATCAACGTGGACCAGTTCTACGGGATCGAGATCGGAGAATTCCCCGTTCGCATCGCCGAGGTTGCGCTGTGGATGATGGACCACATCATGAACAACCGACTGAGCCTTGAGTTCGGCGAAACCTACGTCCGCATACCCCTTCGTAAATCCCCGCATATTCTTCATGCCGATGCGCTGGAGGTGGATTGGGCCTCTCATCTGCCGCCGGACCAATGCTCCTACGTCTTCGGCAATCCACCGTTTATCGGCGCGAAGTACCAGAGCCTGGAGCAGCGCGCGCAGGTGCGCCGGATAGCCGCGCTGAGCAAGAGCGGCGGCACGCTCGATTACGTCACCGCGTGGTTCATTGCCGCGGGGAAATACGTGCAGAGAGGGAACGCGAAGATCGGATTCGTTGCGACCAACTCGATTACCCAGGGCGAGCAGGTGGCGCAGCTCTGGCCGGTCATCTTCGACCGTTGCAAGGTGGAGATTGCCTTCGCCCACCGCACATTCGCATGGGGATCGGACGCTCGCGGGAAGGCTCATGTCCATGTCGTGATCATCGGTCTTGCCAAAGGCGCCGACGCGCCAAAGGACAAGCGGTTGTTTTCCTACGACGATATCAATGGAGAACCGCACGAAAGTATACATGCGGTGCTTACGCCCTCTACCTTTTCGATGCCAGCGGCTTGACTGACCCGCATATCGTCGTGCGTGAAGCAAATGAACCGCTGAATGGATTGACTAGACTAATTATCGGATCAAAGCCCATCGATGGCGGTCACTATATCTTTACGCAAGAACAGAAAGATGCATTTCTAGCCCAGGAACCGGCGGCGGCACCGTTAATGCATCCGTATGTCGGAAGCCATGAGTTTCTCAATGGCAGCATTCGTTACATTCTCTACCTAGCAAATGCTTCGCCTGACTTTCTGAACATTCTTCCAAGAGTCAAAGACCGTATCGCGGAAGTAAGAGTGTTTCGCCAAAAGAGCAAGAGCAAACCGACACGAGAGCTCGCAAAGTATCCCACGTCGTTTCATGTAAACGTGGTTCCAGCCAATCCCTTTTTGGTGATTCCTGAGGTCAGTTCGGAGCGCAGGGAATATGTACCTATTGGTTGGATGGAGCCACCAACGATTCCGAGCAATCTGGTCCGGATTATTGAGAATGCGAACAAGTCCCTATTTGCTCTCTTGACTTCGGCCATGCACATGAGTTGGTTGCGGCACGTTGGTGGTCGTCTCAAGAGCGACTATCGCTATTCCATCGGCCTCGTGTACAACACCTTCCCCGTGCATCAAATAAAGGTCGACAATTGGGAGAAACTCGAACCGCTGGCGGAGGCAGTGCTGGCCGCACGGGCGGCGCATCCGGGGGCAACACTTGCGGATTTGTACGATCCAGACCTTATGCCTCCTGATCTCAGGAGGGCGCATAGCTCGATCGACCGTGCGGTCGATCGCCTCTACAGGCCCAAGGGTTTCACCTCGGATCGCGAGAGGGTGGAGCACCTGTTCGGACTCTATGAAAAAATGGTGGCGCCGTTGCAAGCTTCGCCACGGGGTAGGAAACGCATACGTAAACGATAAGCGCATTGCGCCCCGGACCGCGTAAGGCGAGGGGCGATCACTCGCCCCACACCACCGCATCACCCCGCCGGATGAAACTGGTAGAGCCACGTCTCCGTCGCCGCATGCCGGCCAACGCGCAGGAACAGCCGGAGCTCGACCGGCGCCTTGCCTTCCGCCGTCAGGTCGAACTGGCAGAGCCAGCGCGGCGTGCCGGGGGAGCGGCCCGCCCGCGAATTTAACCACGAACCTGTGGATCCCCCCCGGGGCGCGACGAGACCGGCATTCCACTGGACAGGTACGTGTCGGGGGTTACGCCTCGGGAGGGGGGAGGTCAGGTCAGCGCCACATAAACCGTATTCGAGGCGGGCAACTCGATCGCTGCGGATTTGAATTTTACGGTCCGTGCGCGGACCTCCTCGAACACGTCCGCAAGCCGGGAGATGAAGGCATCATCCGGCGGATCGTTCGACCACAGGGCGAAAACGCCGCCGGGCGCGATCCGTCCCGCCAGCCGGCGCAGGCCGTCGGGTTGGTAGAACGCCGCGTGGGCGGGGTGAAGAACGTTTCTGGGAGAATGGTCGATGTCGAGCAGTATGGCGTCGAACCGTCGCCCGGGGCGTTCGTCGTCGAAGCCGTCCCCGGCCGCCGTCATGGCGAAGAAATCACCGGCGACCAACCGGCAGCGATGGTCCGCCACCAGGGCAGGGCCGAGCGGCAGCAGGCCCCGCTGATGCCAGCCGATGATCGCGGGCAGGGCCTCGATCACCCGAAGGGAACGAACGTTATCGTGGGCAAGGGCGGCCTGCGCCGTATAGCCGAGGCCGAGGCCGCCGACCACGACATCGGCTTCCCGGCCGCCGAGCGGCGCCATGCCGAAATCCGCGAGCGCGATCTCACCCGCCGTGAACCGGCTGGACATGAGGAAGTCCTCGCCGAGCTTGATCTCGTAAATATCCCGATCGAGCGCCAGGTCGTGCCGCCGGCGCAGGCTCAGCGCCCCCATCGGAGTCTCGCGGTAATCCAGTTCCTCGAACAGGGGAAGCATGTGCTCTCGGGTCTCGTCTCGGTCCCCACCCGTCCGAATGCGGTGTGTCCGTGAACGCCGCCGGTTGCGGCGCCTGACGGCTGGGGTAAACTAATAGCCGATCCCGGGGCCTCCCTGCAGCATAATGTTTCCCGGCGCCGGGCGCCGCGGACACGCGCGAACAATTCGATTCGAGAGGATGATGGACACAGCGTTCTACGAACGCCGCCTGCGTGAAGAACTGGCCGCGCTCGCCGCGGCGAGCGAAGACGGCAAGGATGCCCGCAGCCCGGTAATCCTCGACCAGCAGAGCGTGGGCCGGCTGTCGCGCATGGACGCCTTGCAGCAGCAGGCAATGGCCGTTGCCACGGAAGAACGCCGCCGCATCCGCATGCTGGCTCTGCGCGCCGCCCTCGAGCGGGTCGCCGCCGGCGCGTTCGGCGATTGTGTCCGTTGCGGCGAAAAAATTTCGGTCAAACGTCTCGATCTCGATCCCACCATCGCCACCTGTATCGCTTGCGCCCGCGCCACGGTCGAGTGACGCGTCCGTTGCTCCCGCGGACGCGCAGGCCGGGAACCGCCAGATATGCGCCTCCCGCGCGCGCTGGGTCTCGACTTACAGGGTGCGTGATCGCCCCACACCCCCGCCTCACCCCTCCGGATGGAACTGGTACAGCCAGGTCTCGGTCGCGGCGTGTTGGCCGAGGCGCAGGAACAGCCGGAGCTCGACCGGCGCCTTGCCCTCCGCCGTCAGGTCGAACTGGCAGCGCAAGCGTTCCGTGCCGGGGATGCGTTCGGTGAAGACGTAGGAGGTCGTGCCGCGCGCGGCGGTGATGACGGGCTCGAGCTTCGCCTTCTCCGGCAGGCCGGTGAGCGGGCCGCCGGCGAATTCCACCACGAACTTGTACACGCCTTCGGGGCGCGGCTTGCCGGGCTCGCCGCCGCGACCCAGCCGTGTCGCCACCGTGCGGGCGATGTTGGCGGCGGGGTAGGGCTCGTCGGCGAGCCAGTGCAGGCGGTAGCGCAGCGCATGGGTCCCGCCGCGGCGGGCGGGCTCGGCCGGGGTCCAGAAGGCGACGATGTTGTCGTGGATCTCGTCGTCGGTGGGGATCTCGACGCAGCGCACCGAGCCCTTGCCCCACGCCGAGAGCGGCTCGACCCACAGGCTCGGGCGGCGCTCGTAATGCACGCCGTCGAGGAAATGGCCGAAGTCCCGGTCGCGCTGCAGCAGGCCGAAGCCGCGCGGGTTGTCGTCGGTGAAGACCGAGGTCGTCGTTGCCGGCGGGTTGTTCAGCGGCCGCCAGATGCGCTCGCCGGTGCCGGTCCACATCGCCAGCCCGTCGGAATCGTGAACCTCCGGCCGCCAGTCGAGGGACCGCCCGCGGCCGTATTCGGCGTACCAGAACATCGAGGTCAGCGGCGCGAGGCCGAGCTGGCCGATATCCCGGCGCGGGAAGACCCGGGCATCGACGTCCATGACCACGCCTTCGGTGCGGCGGATCGCGAACCGGTAGGCCCCGGTCACGCCCGGTCCGTCGAGCAGGGCGTGAACCAGGACCGGCTCATCCTCGCGCGTGGCCGGGGCAATGTAGAACTCGCGGAACTGCGGGAACTCCTCCGGCACCGGCATGGCGGTGTCGACGGCAATCCCCCGCGCCGAAAGCCCGTACTGGCCGAGCGCGCCGATGGCGCGGAAGTACGAGGCGCCGAGAAAGGCGATCCAGTCCTGGCTGCGCCAGTCGTCCCGGAAGCGCGACTCCTGCAGGCGGAAGCCGGCGAAGCCCGCATCCTCGGGCATCTGCCGGATGAGGCTGTCTTCCGGGATGTCGAAATAGGCGGGACTGTAGAGAACCTCGCGCGCGCTGTCGCCGGTCACGGCGAAGATGCGGACCGGATCGGGGGAGAACTTGCCGCGCAGGAAAAAGCCGGCGGGATAGACGCCGCCGCCGTCGGCGAAGAGCGCGCGGTCGGGGCGGAATTTCACGCGGCTCAGCTCTTCGTAAGTGATCTTGCGGAGAAGAGCCTCGGCGGGGCGCGCCGGCGGCGTGTAGGTTTCCGCGGCCATGCGGCGGGCGCGCCGGACGAGATCCTCGAAGCGGAAGGTGCGGGCAGGCCCCAACCTGTGCGACGCCGTTCCCTGGTCTTCCGTTTCCTGCGCCCGGGCCGGCCGTGCGCCCAGCACCAGGGCGGCCGCGACGGCGCCCAGGAACGCCCGCCGGTCCATCCGGTGATCCATCGGGACTGGCCGGCGCAAGCGTTCCCCGGATGTCCGTGCGCGAAAGGTCATGACAGTCTTCGGCCTGGCTTCTTCAGGGGGCATTCAGGCGGCGCATTCGGTTCGCGGGGTCAAGGGCGGGTCCGCATCGCCGCCGCGGCGGTCCGGATACCTGAAATGACGGGAGATTCCGGGGCTTTATTCCGCAACCACGGCGCGATCCCGATGCGCCCGGACGGGCGGTCCGGGAGGCGTCGCCCGGCTCCGGGAAGTGGTCCGAAGCGATTAAGAGGACTTTATTAACCAAAAGCGAACATCCAAACAAATGACGCAGTATTGGACAGTCCATCGTTAACCAATTAACAGTTTTTTCATTGATTCACTATTGGCCGGGGGACATTATTATCTTTGAATGTGCGTACAGCGTGGGCTGTCATGAACGTCTTTTATGTCATCGACCGGGCGCACGGGAAACCCCTAGCGAAAGATGAAGCGATGTTTGGCCGTGGCGATCTGAAGATCAAGGAATTCACGAAACTGTCGAACGTGAAATCACGCATCGACAAAACGCGGGAAGCGACCCGGCGGATTCCCGACAACGACGACCCTTCCGGGGTTTCACGCCCGTTGGACGCGTCGGACGCGCCGGCACCGAAGCCGCGGGGCCTGCATGAAGGGCATGTCCTGATCGGCGAAGGCGTGAAGATCGTCGGCGAAATCCGCGATTGCCGAAAGCTCGAAATTCACGGCACGGTCGAAGGCGACCTCGAGGCCGAAGAGCTCATCGTTCACGAAAACGGCCTGCTTAAGGGGAGCATCAAGACCGACAGGGCCGAGGTCAACGGCACCATCGACGGCGACATCAGCGTGACGCATCTGCTCGACCTCAAGTCGAAAGGCTCCGTCGCCGGCACCACCCAGTATGGCGAGATTTCGGTCGAGAC
Source organism: Alphaproteobacteria bacterium (assembly GCA_009380075.1). GTDB lineage: Bacteria > Pseudomonadota > Alphaproteobacteria > SMXQ01 > SMXQ01 > WHSO01. The sequence continues at coordinate 61,510 of WHSO01000002.1, forward strand.
GGGCGGACGGATCGTCGGCAAGGTCGATGATCTGGACGACCGGAACGGCAGGCCGGCACGCCCCGCCAATACGGTCGGCAACGAAAGCGCCGCCGACTTCGGCTTCCGGAGTCTCAACAAGGGTTCGACTTCGTCCTAGGTTTCGTCCGCGTATCCTCTCCATTACTAAAATCCTCTCCGTTACGACTGTGCCCCCCTCGTGGGGCGCTTTTCGTTTGCGACCCTTGGGCGTCTTTTCTACGGGTTCCATCGATCTTCGAGTACGTCATCGCCCTCCCCCGACTTGGTCGGGGGATCACCGGGCGATCCACCACATGGATGCCCGCCTGCGCGGGGCATGACGCTTCATTGGCAGCTCAATATGATCACAGGTCCTTCGTCCCGGGGCGAAACTTCCAGCCTGCGCCTCCACCTGCCGCTCCCGGTGGTCGCCCGTCAGGGTAAAGAGGAGGTGAACCGGGGCCACGCCACGCCCGGCGCCGGCGCCCGGCACCCAGCGGAATCAGGGGCTTGGTGTGCTCCCGGCGGTTTCCTCGTCGGGCCGGCGGCGGGGCCGGGCCGGTGGGCTGCCCGGCGCGGCGGGAAAGTTATCTCCATCCCTTAACCCCTCGATAAGAAAGGCTTCGATAGTGTGGTGGTTCGTCAGTCAGCCGGTTGCCCGCAGAGAAACCCAACGGCGAAAGGAAGAGCCATGTTTGGTCGCAGCGATCCGAAAACCAAGGAACCCATGAAACTGTCAAACCTGAGATCCCCGGTCGAGCCGCCGCCGGAGAGCTGTGCGAAAATGGACAACGATCTGGATCTTTCAGACATTTCACGTCCCGCCGACGTTCAGCTCCGCCGGCTGACGTCACTGTCCGACGACCGGCACGAACGCCCGGCGCCGCCTCCGCAGGGCAAGCACGAAGGGCACGTCCTGGTCGGCGAAGGGATCAAGATCGTCGGCGAAATCCGCGATTGCCGGAAGATCGAGATTTACGGTGTCGTCGAAGGCGATCTCGAGGCCGAGGAGCTGATCGTTCACGGGAACGGCCTGCTCAAGGGAAACGTGAAGACCGATCGGGCCCAGATTCATGGCTCCATCGACGGCGACATCACGGTCACGCATCTGCTCGACGTGAAGTCGAAGGGCTCGGTCGCCGGCAGGACCCAGTACGGCGAACTCTCGGTCGAGACGGGCGGACGCATCGTCGGTACGCTCGATGACCGCTCCGCCCGGAACGACGACCGGGCAGGATCGAATCCGGTCGATGCCGGTGACCGGCCCTTCAAGGCAAGCGCAACGGCCTGACGGTCAAACGCCGCTCCATCGCCTTCTCAACAACGATCGCCGACGGCAAGCGCCCCCAATCGCGGGGCGCTTTTTTTGTGGCGGGCGTCGCCGCGACTTGCGGCCGCCCCTGGCCGCGCCCGGCTACGGTCCGGCGCGGCGGGTGAAGCGCCAGAGAAACAGCCGGGCCGCGCCGTCGGAGACGCCGCCCACGCGCCGGGCATCGAGGCCAAGGCGCCGGCAGGGCAGCGGCGAAACCGGAAGGTAGGTGTACTGCAGCAGAAGGCCGTCCTGCCCCATCATGGCGAAGACCGAATCGACGAAGGCGCGTTTCACCGCCATCGGGAACTGGACGATCGGGATGCCGGATACGATCGCGGCGATGCTGCCGCCGTCGCGCGCCTCGGGCAGCAGGCGGGGCAGGTCGACCGCGTTGCCGCACAGCACCGTGGCACGCGGAAAGCGGTTCTTCAGCCACTGGCAGAGCTCTTCGTCGAGCTCGACCAGGATCAGCCGTTCCTCCGGCACCAGGCGCAGGAGCGCCCGGGTGATGGCGCCGGTTCCGGCGCCGACCTCGAGGATGAACCGCTCGCCGGGATCGGGGAGCTGACCGGCGACGAGCTCGGCCAGGGCGGGCGAACTCGGAAACATGGCGGCGACGCGCAGCGGGTGTGCGAGCCATCGTCGCAGGAACAGGCGCCGCTCCCGCAGGATCGAGGAAACAGCCTGTCGAAACTGGGGGAGCTCCTGTTCGTTTTCCAGCATGTGCCTATCGGTCCTTTCTTCTTCCGGGCCGCCGTCCAGGGCGTCATCGCGTTCCCGTGCCGCACCTATCCGGACAGACGGATGTATTGCAAGATTATTTCAGATTTGATGCCGGGTGCGCCATACTGTTGCACTTGCGCATCGCAGAAAACCGGATGCCTACCGGCTAACGCATTCGCGCTGGCGCCGGGTCCCCTGTTCGGAACTGCCGCCCGTTACTTTTTTCACTTGCCCGTTGGGACAAGTGCCGTCGTCCACGTAGACCACACGGCCGGCGGACAGCGTGCCTTCCTTCGGCTCGCTCTTCAGAAATTCACGCGGGGATCCGGCCGTGCCGCAGGCCGAGACAAGCAATCCGATGGCACCGGAGAGCAGAACGAGGCGCGCGCGCATAGGGGACTCCCGTCAAGGGCGAAAGGCCTAAAGATCAGTGCTTTGCGAGAGGCATCCTATGCCGGCGGGGGGCTTTGTCGATGGGAATTTGAAGGATCGGTCGATGGCCCGGCGAACCGCATCGGGCCGTCCGGCCTGCGGTTCCGCGATTGACCATTCCCGTTATGATTGTATATACTGCAATCGCACTTGTGACCAGCCGGCCGGGGGGAACCGATGCAGAGGCGTTGCACATTCGCGCGCACCAGCAAAATCGGTGTCCGCCGCCCAAGACTGATGGCCCGGGTGCTCCTCATCTTTTCCATTATCGGCCTGCTCATGCCCGATCCCCTTTTCGCCGCTGACGAAGGTGCCTTCACCGAGGAGGTGGCGGGCAAGATTGCCGCGGCCCTGCCCGGGGCGCAGGTTACGGTCACGGGCGCGCTGGCCGTGAGCATCATCTATCCCGACCGTCCGGAGGGGGAAGTTCATGTCATCAGGCTGAATCGAATCTGGGACTTCTGCTCCCGGAACGCCCGGGAATGCCCGCGCGTGGTGTCGGAGTTTGTGGAAAACAACGTGGCGTCCTCGCCCGAGGAACTGCTGTCGGCGCAACGGGAGCGGCTCATGGCGGTCGTCCGGCCGACGCGTTATGCGCAGCACGTGCGCGAGGGCTATGCCCAGGCCGGGCTCGATGCTGCCGCCGAATTCATCGCCGGCGATCTCTGGCTTCTCTGCGTCCAGGACGCCGAAGCGGGCACGCGCATGATCCATAGCAAGGACCTTGCCGCGCTGGGCCTGTCCCGGGAGGAGGCCATCGCTCTGGCAAAAAAGAACCTTGCCCGCCACCTGCCGCCGATGCGCGCGAGCGCCGAGATCACGCCCAACGGCGCTTTCGGTTCCGTCGACGGCGACGGGTATTACGGGGCCAGCCGGCTCCTGCTGCACGACCAATGGCCGGAGCTGGCTAGGGGCTTCAAGGGTAGGCTGGTGGTGGCCGTTCCCGACCAGGACCGCATCTTCTTCGCCGACAGCGGCAACCCGGTGGCGATGCGGACCCTGGAGAAGGCCGCGCAGGAGGCGGCCCGGACATCCGAAAGGCCGATCTCGTCGGTGCGCCTCGTCTGGACCCCGGACGGCTGGCGGGAGTGGCAACGTTGATGGGCTAAATCACATCGTAGCGTGCGAGGAGGCACAGGACCGCAGCCTCCGTTGCGAGGCTGCCCCAGAGCCACAACGGCCACGCGTCTTCAAGAAAATAAAAGCGTTCCCCACGTTGCCTTCGTGCTTCGACGACGTGCGTTTTCCCGAGCGCGGCATGCTCGTCCTTGAGCATCTTCAACCGCTCCCATGCGGCAATCACGCGATCGCTATATTGCCACTCGCCATGTCGGCGGCGAGGTCGAATCCCGCCTTGCCGCTGGCAATAAGATAAAGCACGCCGGCTGCAGCGACGGCGCCGACGACCTGGGCGATCCAGTAGGGAACGATCTGCCCGGCGGGGAAACGCCCGCCGACCCAAAGCCCGACCGTGACCGCCGAATTGAAATGACCACCCGAGATATGACCGACGGCATAGGCCATCGTCACCACGGTCAGCCCGAAGGCCAGGGAGACACCGACGAATCCGATGCCGAGTTGCGGCACCGCCGCGGCAAGAACGGCGCTGCCGCAGCCGCCGAACACAAGCCAGAACGTCCCGAGGGCCTCAGCCCCCAGCTTTCTCCAGAGAGACATGTTTCCCACTTTTTCTATCTGCGGATCTTGGCGAATCGCTTCGGGACCGTCGCCGGCCTCAGCGGGACGCGCCCCGTGGGCCCATCAGCAGCCACAGGATCGCGCCGAGCAGCGGCAGGATGAGGATGATCACGATCCACAGCACCTTGCTGCCGGTCTCCGCCGGGCTCTGGACCGTTTTGACGATGGCATAGATGTCGACGATCAGGACGATCAGGCCGAACAGACCGGTGACTTCGAAACCCATGGCGACCCCCTCTAGTGTTCCTTCTTCGGACCAACCGCGTTGTACCGGCGGTTCCGTCGCCATGGTAGTTCAAAGAGCCGGCCACTGCCAACCATGCCGCAGGGCAGGCGGGCCGATTGCCCCTGGCCCCGGTTTTTCCTCCGTCGGCCCGGCCGGGCCAGGGACCACATTTTGGCCAAAGAAATTTCCAAGGATATGGCCGCCGCCGCCGTCTTATGTCCAGGACCATAGAACCGAGGGTCTTCATGACCGCGTCCGATGATGAACAGGCCCTGATCCGACGCGCGCAGGCGGGGGACCGCACTGCCTTCGAGGCGCTGTTGAACCAGTACTACGACGTTATCTACAGGATCGCCTACAAATGGAGCGGCGCCCGGGCGGACGCCGAGGACATCACCCAGAACGTCTGCATCAAGCTGGCCCGGTCCATCGGCCTGTTCGGATTCAGGTCGGCCTTCCTGAGCTGGCTCTATCCGCTCGTGATCAACACTGCAAAGGACTGGGCCCGGCAACAGAAGGTGCACGTCACAGTATCGGACGGGGAGATGGACTCCGGTCCGGCCGTCGCGCCCGAGGCCGAGGACCGCATCTACGCCCGCCAGGTGCTGGACTATCTGGGACGCCTTCCCGTGCGGGAAAGGGAGGCGCTCTATCTCGTCTTCGGGGAAGGGTTCACCCACAAGGAGGTGGCGGTGAAGATGGCCTGCAAGGAAAGCACGGTCTCCTGGTACATCCACGAAGCGCGAAGGAAATTGCTCGCCTTCCGGAGCATGGGGTGCGGCTATGGATGAACGCAAGCTGAAGGATATTCTCAACCTCGAGTCCATCCCCGCGGCGGACGACAACACCCGCAAGCATGCGGTGAACCTGGGGCTCGCGGCGTTCGACGCGGTCCAGAGGGAAAAATCGCAGCGTCGCCAAGGAACCGGAATCTTCGGTCGTCTTACCGGTCGAGTGTTCAATCGACCCGGGAGACGACCCATGGCCAATCGATATCTGTTCGGCGGCACGGCAACGGCGGTGGCGCTGGTGCTGGCGGTGATGACCTACACGATCTGGGAGCCGGTGCTCGTCGAGCGCCCGGCGGACCCCGCGGCGACGGCGGGTAAGGCGGCGCCCGCCACGTCCCGTCGGGAAAACGACGCAAGCGCGCCCCGCACGCTGGAAAAGGTGTTGCCCGGTGGGGCGGAAACTCGATCGCCCGCCGGTTCGACGGCGCCGAGCGCCACGACGCCGCCTGCAGCAAGTGATCCTGCTGCGCCCAACGCGGGTGGCGGCAAGAGCGCCGATTCCCTCGCTCCCAACCGTGCCGAGCCGAAGAGCGAACGCCTGTCCCGTCCGGCGCCGGCGCAGGAGTCCTTCGCTTTCGGTCCGGCGACGACCATCGCGCCCGTACCGCTGCCGCAGGGCGGAATCGTCGCACCGGGAGACCGAGTGGGAAGCCAGTACCGTGACGTCGGCCGCGACCGGTTCCAGACCGTCGAGGAAAACGCCGTCAAGCGGGTCATAGACGCGCCGGTATCGACCTTTTCCATCGACGTCGATACCGCCTCCTATTCTTTCGTCCGCCGGATGCTGAACCAGGGCCGGTTGCCGCAGAAGGACGCGGTGCGGGTCGAGGAGTTGATCAATTACTTCAATTACGACTATCCGGTGCCCGCCAGCCGCGAGCGCCCGTTCGAGCCGTCGGTCACGGTGATCGACAGCCCGTGGAAGAAGGGCAACAAGCTCGTGCATATCGGCATCCGCGGCCACGACATCGACGCTACGGAAAAGCCGCGCAGCAACCTCGTGTTCCTGCTCGACGTTTCGGGCTCCATGAATGCGCCCGACAAGCTGCCGCTGATGGTGAATTCGATGAAGCTGTTGCTCGGCAGCCTGCAGCCCGAGGACACGGTGGCCATCGTTACCTACGCCGGCGCCAGCGGCACCGTGCTGGAGCCGACGAAGGTCGCCGAGAAGCACACGATCCTGGCGGCGCTGGACCGCCTGCGCGCGGGCGGTTCGACGGCCGGCGCGGCGGGCATACGTCAGGCCTATGCGCTGGCCGAAGGTACGTTCGACAAGGCGGCGGTCAACCGCGTGATTCTCGCCACCGACGGCGATTTCAACGTCGGTATCACCAATCGCGAGGAGCTCAAGGGCTTCGTCGAACGCAAGCGCAAGTCGGGAATCCTCCTCTCGGTGCTGGGGTTCGGCCAGGGCAACCTCAACGATCATCTGATGCAGACGCTGGCGCAGAACGGCAACGGCGTCGCGGCCCATATCGACACCCTGAACGAAGCCCGCAAGGTGCTGGTGGAAGAAGCGTCATCGACGCTGTTCCCCATCGCCAAGGACGTGAAGATCCAGGTCGAGTTCAACCCGGCCACGGTGTCCGAGTATCGCCTGGTCGGTTACGAGACCCGCGTCCTCAAGCGCGAAGACTTCACCAATGACAAGGTGGATGCCGGTGACGTGGGCGCCGGCCATACGGTGACGGCGATCTACGACATCACGCCCGTCAAGGGCGGCCATCCGGTGGTCGGGGACAGCCGGTACCAGGCGGCGGCGCCGGCTGCGAAGGATTCCGGGACGCGGTTCGAAAACGAATACGGGTTCCTGAGGATCCGCTACAAACTGCCGGACGCAGATTCGTCCAGTCTGATCACGGCGCCGATCGCCGTCCCGGATTCCGACAAGGCCAAGGACGCGGGCGCCAACGCACGACGCCTGCGCGAGGCGCGCTGGGCGACCGCGGTGGCGGGGTTCGGGCAGCTCCTCAAGGGCGGAAAATACACCGGCGACACGTCCTTCGACGACATCGTCGCCCTGGCGAGCGCGGCGAAGGGCGGTGACCCGTTCGGCTACCGGGCCGAGTTCATCAACCTCGTGCGGCTCGCGCGTTCGGCCTCCACCCTGCCGCGGGAATAGCGGCCGTCCTTCCGGGTTCGAGCCGGTCCCTCCGGCATCGAGGCCGACCCCCCGCCCGGCGGCGGCGGGGGGTCGGCGCCCGGACGTCATCTGTTCAGTGGAAAAGGACGGAGTCCCGTCGATTCCGACATTTATCCGGCATTTCAGGGGTTTCCCCGCCTATACCCACGTTCCCGGCGCCCCACGCTCGGCGATTTCTTAATATTTTTATTACCTTTTTGTCCCAAGGTCTAAGGACCAAAAAATCTGCACGATGTTTGGGCCGTTAACCAAACCGGCATGAGTCCGCGTTCCGAGTCATTCGTGAATTTAGGCCCCCGGATCCGTGCCAGGACGCACCGGTGGGGCTCATGGCAAGGCGTAAGTGATCGAGTTATGCGACCCCACGGCATGGCCTGCGGAATGAGCCCGCATCGAGAATGAATGATGATGTTCCTTGCGGACCTCAAGACAATCATCAAGGCTGACAGGGGCGTCTTCGCGGCCGGACTGCTGATCGCCTGCGCGGCCTTGGCAATCGACCTTGCCCTGCCCTTCGGGGTCCTTGCCGGCGCATTCTACATCGCCGTGGTGCTTCCCGGAATCCGGACGCGCAGCATCGCTTATCCCTACGCGATGGCCGCTGTCGCCACGGCCTTCATGCTTGCCGGGGTTTCGTTCGCGCCGCTCGGCGACGTCCCGTTCGTGGTCGTCGCCAACCGTATCATTACCCTGCTCGCGATCTGGGTCATCGCGGTACTCCTCCGACAGCGTGCCGATACCAGGGCCGCGCAGGGGAAAATAGGTTCGACCAACGAGAAGCTTGAGCTCCTGGAGAACGCCATCAAGGAGATGGCGCAGGGTTACGTCATCTACGATGACAACCTCTGTCTGGTCTCCTTCAACACGCAATATGAACGCATCTTCGAATTCCCGGCAGGCTTTCTCCGGCCGGGCCTGCTGCTGGACGATGTCGTCCGCAATTATGGCGTACGCTGGCAAAAAGAATCGGGTGACGCCGGTGAGGACCGGATCAGACGGCACATCGAACGGTCCAGAGATCGTTCGGAACGTACGCGCGAACGCAGTCTTACAAACGGTAGGACGTACCTGTATCACCGCAAGCCCCTGCCGAACGGCGCGTTCATTACGACCTATACCGACATCACCGCCCGCAAGGAGCTGGAGCGGTCCCTGCGCGAGAGCGAGGAGCGCTTTCGCCGGGCCTTTTTCGATACCAGCGTGGGCGTGGCGATTCGAAACGTGAACGACCGAACGCTCGTGACGAACGACGCACTCTGCAGGATGTTCGGTTACTCGCACGACGAGATGGAGAAGATACATTTCGGCGATATCACGCATCCCGACGACCAGCACCTGAACAAGAAGCGCCACGAGAGGATTCGTTCCGGCGAAGCCCAGGCATCCCACATTAACAAGCGCATCGTGCGGAAGGACGGGGGGATCATCTGGGTAACGTCCGACATGTCTACCGTCTGCGACGACAACGGCGTACCCATCTTTACCATCAACATCTATCAGGACGTCACCAATCTCAAACGGGCCGAGAGCGAGGCATCCAAGAAATCGGCGCTTCTGGAGACGACCATCCACAACATGGCCCAGGGATACGCGGCATTCGATGGCGACCGAAGGCTCGTGGCATTCAATCGGCAGTTTGCGAAAATGCGCGGCTGGCCCGACGATCTGCTCTATCTCGGCATGCCCTACGAGGAGCTGACGCGCTACCGGCTGAGCCAGAAGGGCCTGGAGGGAAAGGACATCGACGATGTACTCGCGGGACGGGTCTCCAGCATCAGGGCGATGGAGGACCGGCTCGGCGAATACACCAGTCCCGACGGCGGCGCGTATCTCCATCAGCGCCGTCCGATCCCGGGAGGGGGATTTGTCGTGACCCTGACCGACATCACGGCGCGAAAGATCGCGGAAGACCAGTCGCGGAGGGCGCTGGAGGCGGCGGAAGCTGCAAACCGCGCCAAGAGCGAATTCCTCGCCAATATGAGTCACGAACTGCGCACGCCGCTGAATGCGATCATCGGCTTCTCGGAGATGATGAAAAACGAGAGTTTCGGGCCGCTGGGCAGCCCGAAATACAACGAATACACGGACGACATCTTTACGTCGGGGCATCATCTTCTCGGCCTGATCAACGACATCCTCGACCTGTCCAAGGCCGAAGCCGGCAAGATGGAACTGTACGAAGAAGAATTCGATCCTGCCTCCGCCACCCGGTCCTGCCTGAACATGGTCAAGGATCAGGCGCTGAAGCAGGGAATCGAACTGGTGCCGGAAATCGCGCGGGAGAAAATCCGTCTTCGCGCCGATCAGAAAATGTTCCGGCAGATCGTCATCAATATACTCACCAACGCGATCAAATTCACGCCGCCCCAGGGAAAAATCTGGCTCAAGGCCTGGGCCCAGCCGGCGAGCGGCTATGTTCTTCAGATCATCGACACCGGGATCGGCATCGAACCCGGCGACATACCGAAAATGCTGCAGCCTTTCACCCAGGGCGAAAGCGCCGCCAACCGCCGCCACCACGGTACCGGCCTGGGGCTGCCGCTGACCAAGCGGCTCATTGAACTCCACGGCGGCATCCTCGACATTCAGAGCCAGCCCGGCGAAGGCACCACGGTCACTATCCGGTTTCCCAAGGAACGCATGCTGTCGGACCCGGGCGTGCGACTGGTGGCGTCGTCAGGTTGACCGGACGCAGCGCTGCCGGAAGGGTCCCGGGATATCGGGTCTCCAGGATCCAGGAGGTCGATTCCCGACGGCATCCGGAAACCGCATCGCGCAGGCGACGAATTGTCGCATCGGCGATCAGGATCGTTTCATCGCTGCCGCGCGAGTGATTCGCGGAGTTACCCCGTGGTGCTTGTGTCGGGGACCGGTGAATCGGGTTTCGGCACTTCCTTGCGGGATTCGGCCTGTTGCCGCTTTGCTTCGGCCTTGGCGGCCTTCTTTTCCTTTTTCTGAATCTCGCGCTGACGCTTTTCGAAATTGTAGTTCGGCTTGCGGGGCATGGCTTGCTCCTGCCTTATAGGATGATGACGCCCCTCGCGGTAAATGCCGTCGCGCCGTCGAAACCGCGCGACGGGACAGGCGCTGTCACCGCTTTCGTACCCGGCGGAGAACAACGGGGGGACCGGGAGGCTCCTCCGTGCCGGCCGCCGAAGGTGGAATGCCGTACGAGCGCAGGAGAATTCGTCGAAGCCGACGGGTAGGCTCCGGCGCCGCTAACGCGCCTGCAGGTTGACGGCCTTGGGGCCGCGCGCGTCAGGCTGAATGTCGAAACTGACCTTCTGGCCCTCGCGCAGGCTCGCGATGCCGGCGCTCTCCAGCGCGGATACGTGGACGAACACGTCCTTGGAGCCGTCCTCCGGCGAGATGAAGCCAAAGCCCTTGTTGGCATTGAAGAATTTCACGGTGCCTGTCGTCATTGTATTGCCTTCGAAAATTCAGGATTGCCCGGTTGAGGTCGTCTCATTGCCGGTGCGAGAGTGGGCACAAAGTCCAAACGACACGTGGTCCGCCAGAATGCGGAGTTTGCATCATTGGTAAGGCCGTGGAGCCTCGCCCTGTCGATATGCCCATCGCCCCTTCGAAAATGCAAGTCTATTCAACGCATGTCCCGATTTTTGGGCGATTTCCGCCCCTCCGGATTCAAGTGAAATCGCCGCCGCGGTGAGGACAACTGGTGGGTTTCAGAGTGAAATTCTTAGGTCGATTCCGTTAATGCTGTTACCCTGTCGGCATCCCGACAATTGCCGCTTCGGGCGGCGAAGGCGCCCCTTATGAGCTACAAGAAACCCGTTTCCGACGACGAAGGCGCGCCCAAGCTGCGCGACTGTCTTGCCTGCCGGCGTCCGTTCAACAGCACCTGGGTGGGCGAGCGAATTTGCCACAAATGCAAGTCCTCCTCATCGTGGCGCAACGGTTCCAGCCGTCCATTCGTCGCCGCCAAGCGATCCTGATAGAAACCGACTCCCTCATATTCCACCGCCGGCGTCTTTCTCGGCCTGCGCCTGATCCCCCTGGCGGGCGCCGATTGCACGTAATTCCGCGCGCCGGCAGTCACTCGACGAAGTCGTTGCCGAGGCGTCCGACGCCGTCGATGACGATATCGATCCGGTCCCCCGGTTTCATCGGCACGGCGCCCGGCCCGGTGCCGCAGGAGATGACGTCGCCAGGCTCCAGCGTCATGTCGCGGGATATCAGGCTCACCAGTTCGAGTGGCGAAAAGAACAGGTCGCCGACCGGGTAGTTCTGGCGCTCGCGCCCGTTGAGTTCGGCCCGGATCGCCATCCCTCCGAGTGCTTCCGGCGCGATGCCGGTCACGATCCCGGGGCCGAACGGCGCGAAGGTGTCGAAGTTCTTGGCGCGGGTCCATTGCGGGAAGCTCTGGTCTTCGCGAATCAGCTGCAGGGCGGTGACGTCGTTGACGCAGGTGTAGCCGAACACGTGCGCGGCCGCGTCCTCGACCGCGACGTCGCGGCAGGTCCTGCCGATGACGACGCCGAGCTCCGCCTCGAAGATGATCCGGCCGTCATAGGACGCGGGCTTGCGGATCGGCGCCCCCGGCGCGAGATAGGCGTTTGCGGTCTTGATGAAGTACAACGGGCGCAGCGGCGGCTCGATCTTCTGTTTTTCCGCCGCCATGCGCGAGTTGTTCCACAGCGCCACGATCTTTGACGGCACCGCCGGCGCGAGCAGCCGCACCGAAGAGAGCGCCACGGCGCGTCCCGCCGGACGGGTGCCCGCGAACATGTCGCCGTCGTAGACGTCGATGGAATCGCCGGCGTCGCCGAGGACGCCGAAACCTATCCTGCCGCCGTCCTCGAAACGCACCCAGTTCGTCATGGCTCGGACCTCATGCTGGAAGCGGGACGGTCCCCCTGGGGCCCATTTCTAGGCTGTCTGTCGCGGCCTGGCAACGCCAGGGTGGCAGCGCGGCAGATGCAATTCCCGCTTGCCCGGGCGCGATGCCAGGCGCCTAATTAGGGCTGGGAAACGTCTGCGGCCGGCGTCGGCAGGATCGGCGCGGCGGGCCGGAATCTATGGAGGATCGTATGTCCGTTGATACCATCGACAAGGGCCAGGTCGAGTCCGAAACCCCGGAAATGCGTGCCGCGCGCGAACGGATGATCGCCGCCAGCCCGCCGCCGCAGTTCTTCAAGCTGCGCGCCGAACTGGTCGAGAAGGGCCGCACCAACCAGGTCGTCGCCGATACCGGCAACATGTGGGTAAACCTCAAAGTCTATGCGGGCGGCGGTGAAAACGGCCTGCACAACCATACCGACCAGGACCACTTCCACCTCGTGCTGCAGGGCAGCGCCCGCTTCTTCGGCCCGCGCGGCGAGACGAAGGATGTCGGCCCCTACGAAGGCGTCATGCTGCCGTCCGGCAGCTTTTACCGCTTCAATGCGACCAGCAAGGAGCCTTTGATCCTGCTGCGCGTCGGCTGCAAGACCGATCCGACCGCCGAGCACCCGCGCTACAACATCTACGGCGAGCCGTTGCCGAGCGATAGCAAGGAGAACGGCCAGATCGAGGTGGTGTTGCGCAAGGGCGAGTTCTGGGGCGCCAAGGCCTGACGCCCGACGCCTGACCTTACGCCGCGGGCCGGTCCCTCCGGGGCCGGCCCGTTTCGTTTTCGCCGCCTGTGCACGATTGGTCGCGGCGCCCCGGCCTAACGGCGGGGCAGGCGCGGCGCCTTGCCGGGGTGGAGCTGAACGTCGAACACGGTCAGCAGCAGCGCAGTGCCGGCATAGTTCCCCATGAGCTGAACCATGTCGATCAGCTTGCGCGTCCCGAACAGGTCGAGCGCCACGGTATAGGTTTCCCTGGTGACCTTGCGGTCGGTGAATGCCTCGCGCGCGAGCCGGACCACGATCGCATCGTCCGGGGCCAGCGCGTCGAGCGGCCCGCGCAGGCGGATCGTCTCGATCGTCTCCTCGGGTATGCCCGCCTTGCGCGCTGGTTCCTCGTGCGCCATCCATTCGAACTGGCTGTCGAGCTCGCGCGCCGTGGCGAGGATGGCAAGCTCGCGCTCGCGGGCGGTGATGCCGGCCTCGCGCCGGATGTAGTGGCCATTTTCCAGCATGCTGGCCGCCAGCCTCGGGCTGTGCAGGCGGATGCCGCCGGGGCCGTGGATGCCGGCATAGGTGTCGGAGTGCGGGTCGACGAAGCGGTCGTACATGGCGAGAGCCCGTGGATCGCCGAGCAGGTCCTCGCGCCGGGGCAGGGGCAGACGCGCGCCCGATTCGGGGTCGATGTCGCCCACCCGGACCTTGTCGTTCATGATGTTCCTTTCTGTCGTCGTTGACAGGCCGGCGCCCGGCCCGGGATTACGTGCCGTCGTAGGAAATGGCGATGACCTCGATCCTTTCCGATCCCGCCGGCGAGCGCAGGTCGACGACGTCGCCTTCGCGGGCGCGCATGAGCGTCCGGGCAATGGGGGAAACCCAGCTCACCTCGCCGTGGTCGATACGGGCCTCGTCAGTCCCGACGATTCGCACCGTGCGTTCAGTGTTGCGTGAATCGGCGTAGGTGACGCGCGCGCCGAAGAATACCTGGTCGCGGTTTCTCTGCTCGGCGGGATCCACCACGACGGCGATCTCGAGGCGCTTGCGCAGGAAGCGCGTGCGCCGGTCGATTTCGCCGAGCCGCTTCTTGCCGAAGATGTAGTCGCCGTTCTCGGAACGGTCGCCGTTGCCGGCCGCCCAGGACACGGTTTCGACGACCCGGGGCCGCTCGACCTTGACCAGGTGGTTCAATTCGACCTGCAGGCGGCGGAAGCCTTCGGGCGTGATGTAGTTCCTGGCGCCCGGGGGCAGCGCCGTTGCGGCTTCGGGTGTTTCCGCGGGTCCGTCGCCGTCGGATTCCCGAGTGAAGGCTTTGCTCATGACAATCCCCCGGAACGCGTCGACCTTTCGAGAAAGCACTGACGCCGGTATCAAGCCTGTTTCGGCGTAGTCTAGCCGATGCGGGCGGGCAGGCAAGGCGGCCCGCTGGAGCCCCGGATGATCGGTAGCTATGATGGTCTTGGCGGTGTCGGAAAGGGGCGAACCCGTGTCGGACAGGGAATACTGGGCATCGCGGGCCGGATTCATTCTTGCCACCATCGGGGCGGCCGTCGGAATGGGGAACATCTGGCGGTTCTCCTACGTCGCCGGGGAGAACGGCGGCGGCGCGTTCCTGTTGATTTATCTTCTGTGTGTCGTGGTGATCGGACTGCCACTGGTGATCGCCGAGCTGGCCATGGGCCGGCGGGGCGCGAGCGACGCGGTCGCTGCCTTCGCACTCGGCGGCCGGGGATGGCCCTGGGTCGGCTGGATCTGCATCGCCGGAGCCTCCGTCATCCTGAGTTACTACGCCGTGATCGCGGGCTGGGCGCTCAAATATTTCGTGGGCGCCGCCACGGGATCGCTATGGACGGCGACGACGGCCGGCTTCGACGGCTACTTCAAACAGTTCATCGCCAACCTGGGCGAGCCCGTGGCCTGGCAGGCGGCGATCCTCGGAGCCACCATGTTCATCGTCGCCGGCGGGGTGCAGAAGGGGATCGAGGGCTGGAACCGCCGCCTCATGCCTCTGCTCGGCCTGCTTCTCGCCGGGCTCGCGGTGTACGCCCTGACCCTCCCCAACGCCGGGGCCGGCGTGCGCTTCCTGTTCGCGCCCGACTGGCAGGCGTTCGGCCGTCCCGGCGTATGGGCGGCGGCGATGGGGCAGGCGTTCTTCTCCCTTGGTGTCGGCATGGCGATCTTCGTCACTTACGGAAGCTACATGCCGCGCACGTTCTCCCTGCCGGTCGCGGCGACCGTCGTCGTCGCCGGCGACACCCTTTTTGCGGTGGTCGCAGGGCTCGCCATCTTTCCGGGAGTCTTCGCTTTCGGAGTCGACCCGGCCGCCGGGCCGGAACTCGCCTTCATCACGCTGCCGCAGATCTTCCTCAGGATGCCGGGCGGGGCCTTCGTCGGTGCCGTCTTCTTCTTCCTGCTGTCGGCGGCGGCGCTGACCTCCATGGTGTCGCTGCTGGAGGTACCGGTGTCCATGGCCATGCACCGGTTGCGCATGAGCCGATGGCGGGCGACGGCGCTGTTCGGCACGGTCATCTTCGTCATCGGCCTTCCTTCGGCGATGAGCTTCGGCGTGCTCTCGCACATCCGAATCGGTCCGTACGGTATTCTCGACGCAGTGGACGCCGTGGTGTCCAGCTACCTGCTGCCGGTCGGTGGTATCCTGATCGCCGTGTTCGTCGGCTGGCGGGTCCGGCGCGCGGAAACCCTGCGCGAAGCCGATTTTGCCGACGATGCGACGGGCCGCGGCTGGCTCTGGCTGGTCCGTACCGTGGTGCCGGCCGCAGTGTTCGTGGTTCTCCTGCGCAATATTTTCGGTTAGCGCCCCGTCCGGGCGCGGGGCATCCGGAGGCGGGAAGGGAACGGCGTCCGATCCCTTTCAGGCTACGTCTTTTTCGGCCCTCGCCCAGGAAGTGAACGATACCATCCCCACCGTCAGTGCCAGCAGCAACATGGCCGAAAGCGCCAGCGACCAGTGGACGCCGATCAGGCTGCCGCCGAAGCCGACGGTGACGCCGGAGAACGTGCGCAACCCGTGGGCCGACATGTTGTAGAGACCGATGACGCGGCCGCGTATGTGTTCGGGGGCATTCAGTTGTACCAGCGTCTGGTTCATCGAGCCGTAGGCGAGATTGAGGAAGCCCGCGGCGACGATCGCGGCCACGGCTACGGTGTAGTTGCTTGTCGTGGCGAAGATGCCGATGGCGATCGCCCACAGCATGACCAGCACGAACGCCGTGCGTGGGCTGGGCGCGAGCAGGTTCCTGCTCTCGAGGATGATCCCCGCTGCGAGCGCGCCCGCTGCACCTCCGGTGAGCAGCACCGTGTAATGCAGTCCGGCGTGGGCATGGCCGAGGTCGTGCGCGAATTCCGGCATCTGCGCCTGATGGGCATTGCCGATGATGAGCGAGGCGACGCCGGCCAGCAGGGTCATCGAAACAATCACCTTGTTGCCGGCGATCAGCCTGATGGTTTCGACCATATCCGCATAGCCGCTGATCCCGCGCCGCCGCTGCGACGCGGCGCTGTCGCGGTTCCGCACCCCGTAGGGCGCGTTGATCAGCCACAGCGTCAGCGGCAGGTAGATCAGGCAGTTGAAGAGGATTCCCCAGGCCGGGCCAAAGACCAACAGGATGCCGCCGCCGATGGCCGGACCCATCAGCAGCCCGAGTTGCCGCGCGGTCGACATCATCCGGATGGCGCTTTGCAGGTGCGTACGCCCGACGATATCGTGGATGATCAACTGCGCCGCGGGCGACCACAGCACTCCGGCAAATCCGTGAATGACCAGCAGCACGACGGCATGCCACTGTTCGAGCGAGTCGGTGAGGAACAGCATGCCCCAGCCCGCGGAGGCGAGTATGAACAGCCCCATCGCGACCTGGATCACCCGACGTGGGTCGAACCGGTCGGCGAGCGCGCCGGCATAGACCGAAAAGAACAGGAACGGCGCCCAGTGGGAAATCACGGCGAAACCGCCGAGGGCGGGCGAATGGAACTTCTGGAAAATGATCCAGTAGCTGATCACGTGTTCGATATTGTCGGCCATCATCGCCAGCATGGTGCCGATGAGATATGTCCGGCAGCCCGGGTGACGCAGCGCAGCGAAAGACTGGGCCTTGGGTGCCTCAGCACCGGCCGATTCAGACGACGTGTTCAAGGCCCGTTTCCACCTGTTGGTTGTGCCGAGTATCCCCGCCTTCGGCCCTTCGTGGCAAGACCCTCGCAGTCCGGGGCTTCCCGCGTGGCCGACGCGGGCAAGGTCAAGGCGGCGTTCGCCATCTACTGCGATCCGCTGGGTGGATCCGAGAAACGTCGACGTGCTCTGTCTCACCGCGATGGCCCTGGTCCAGTTGGGGCGGCGGAGACGGCGAGTGGGCCATACCCGTGAAACCGTGTCTCTGCTAGACTTTCACATGACGGCGTGGGCGCTGCCGTGCGGCGATACCGTCAGGACGATCCGAACGAGAGCCAGCCTTGAACCGGAGGAAACGATCATGACCACCACGGAACATCATGCAGCGAAAACGGAAGGTCCCGCCGCCGGCGTCGATTTTGACGCCGCACCCCCGCCGTCGCGCTTCCAGTTGCGTACGCCGCTGCTGGAGGCGGGCAGCCTGTCCACCTTGCTGGCGGAGACGCCGAATTTCCAGCTCAAGATTCGGTGCTATGCGCCTCATGAAGGCGAAAATGCGCTTCACAGCCACCACAACCAGGATCACAGCTTCGTCGTGCTGCAGGGCACGGCGCGCTTCCGCGGCCCGCGTGGGGAAACATGGGATCTGCATCGCAACGAGGGCATCATGCTCTACGACGGCACGTGGTACTGCTTCGAAAATTCGGGCGATGAGCCGCTCGTCGTGCTGCGCATCGCGTCTTTCATGCCGCACCGTGGCGATCCCAACAAGCGGCTCGGTGCAAATGGACGCCAGATCGATCCACACACCAAGGATAATCTCCGGCCCGATAAGATTGTCATTCGCGAAGGCGCATTTTACGAATAGGCGGCCCGTGACATCCTTCGGCACCTTTCGGACTGGCCGGCGCATTCCAGCAAGGGCCGGTCAGCCGATCGTCGATCCGTCCGGCTGGGAGCCCGAGGATCTCGTGGCCGCCGACGACTGGATCTATCGATTGACGCCAGATGATATCGCCGAGATACAGGCCGCGGTAGACGCGGTCGTGACGCGCGGCGTGGCGCCGCAGGACATATGTCGGGAGGTGTTTCCCCTGCCGCGGTTCGCGGCAATCCTCGCCGACGTGCGGTGCGAGTTGCAGGGCGGACGTGGCATCGTCGTCCTGCGCGGCCTGCCGGTCGCGGATATGGGGCGGGAAAGAGCGGCGCGGGCCTTTCTCGGGATCGGCGCCCACTTGGGGAAGCCTGTCTCGCAGAACGCCTACGGGCATCTCCTCGGTCACGTCCGCGATTTCGGGAAAAACTACGACGATCCTCGCTTTCGCGGATACCAATCCAACGCCGCGCTCGGATTCCATTGCGATCACTGCGACTACGTCGGACTGTTGTGCATGCAGACGTCCAGGTCAGGTGGCGACAGCCGCGTCGCCAGTGCGGTGACGCTGTACAACCGTATGCTTGCGCTGCGGTCCGACCTGGTGGCGGTGCTGGAAAGGGATTTCTACTTTACCCGTCACGGGGAAGTGCCTCCCGGCAAATCCGAGTGGTACACGCAGCCGGTATTTTCCTTCCACGACGGCTACTATTCGGCACGCGGCGTGTCCGCCTATATCCGCAAGGCTCAGGGACTTCCGGGCGTGCCGCCGTTTACGCCGGAGCAGGAAGAAGCCATGGCGCTCTACGTTGCGACGGTCGAATCCTGCGCCGCCGATATTCCCTTCGCCGTCGGCGATATCCAGTGGCTGCACAATCACGTCATGCTGCATTCGCGTCGTGCCTTTACCGATTGGCCCGACACGGCGCGCCGGCGGCATCTCTACCGGTTGTGGATCAAGGAGGCTCAGAGCCGACCCCTGCCGGAAGGTGTACAGGAGAACTTCAATGGCATCTATGTGCCGGAGGGCCGCCATCAGGTCGTCATTGACCCGGAGCGGGCCGAGGAAGCGGCGGCCTAGGCACGACGGCCCTGCGCGCCGCCCGCCGCCTCATTGGGATCGCCCCCTGGGTGCCCGCATGGCCGGCCCAGATGCGATTTCATGACCAGACACGCAACGAGGTAGTTAATTTTCACAGGCTTAAATAGATATTGCAACTCATTCGCATTCGCTGTATCTGTCGTTTCAAATGCTCCGGTGGTGCGAGAGGCACCACGACCGTGTCTTAGTCGAGAATGGGGCCAAGAGGATGGAAACAGGAATGACGCAATCGACCAAGGGTGAGAATGCGACGTCCAGGGAGACGCCGCCGGTGCAACGGTCCATGATTCGTAGCGAGGAGTTGTTCGGCGGCCGACGCGAACTCGGTATTCTCCACGGAGGTGGAATGTACCGCCTGAGCCTGACGCGTCAGGGAAAACTCATACTTACGAAGTGACGCTGCTGTCCCGCAGGGCATTTTGTTCGCGGGATACACCCTGCGTGCAATCACGTCAGCCACTGCCGGTGCGGTGATCGATCCCGGCCAGGAAAGCAGCGGGTAGCGCGTTCGTTCGCACATTTGCCGACCGAGCTTACAACAGAAGACCAGGGACGACACAGGATGCGTACACTGATTGCCGGCCTCTGCGTTACCGCCGCCATCACGAGCGGCGCCGCCTTCGCCGCGGACCCCTCGGATGCCGACAAGCGCGCGGCGCTCAAGACCTACGCGGACATTGCCGAAGCCGCTTATGCCGACGCTTTGTCCTCCGCACGCGACCTGCGAGTGGCTGTGAACGGCCTGATCCAATCACCACGCGACGCCACGCTCCTGAAGGCCCGCGATGCCTGGCTGGTGGCCCGGCCGTCCTACCAGCAGACCGAGGTTTACCGGTTCGGCAACAGGATCGTCGACGAATGGGAAGGCAAGGTCAACGCCTGGCCCCTGGACGAAGGCCTTATCGACTACGTCTCGAAGGACTATGCGGCGGCGAAGAGCAAGAACCCGCTCTATGCGGCCAACGTCATCGCCAACCGTCGCATCATTCTCGGTGCGAAGGTGGTCGATGCCTCCACGTTCAGCAAGGAATTCCTCTCGGAAACCCTGCATGAGTTCGGCAAGGAGGAGGCCAACGTCGCAACCGGCTACCACGCCATCGAATTCCTGCTCTGGGGGCAGGACCTGAACGGCACGGGGCCGGGTGCAGGCAACCGGCCATGGACCGACTTCAGCGTCAGCGAATGCACCAACGGGAACTGCGACCGGCGCGCCGAATACCTGCGCGTCGCGACGGAGCTCCTCGTCGCCGACCTCGCCTTCATGGCGGCGCAATGGACGTCCCACGGTGCGGCGCGCGCGGTTCTGATGAAGGACCCTGCCCCGGGCCTCGCGGCGATGCTGCGGGGCATGGGAAGCCTGTCCTACGGCGAGCTGGCGGGGGAACGCATGAAGCTCGGCCTCATGCTGCACGATCCGGAAGAAGAACACGACTGCTTCTCCGACAATACCCACAACTCCCATTACTACAACGTCGTTGGCATCCGGAATGTCTATCACGGGCGCTATGTGCGGAGGGACGGCAGCGTGGTCTCCGGTCCGTCGCTCTCGTCCCTGGTGGCGCAAATAGATCAAGCCCTCGACAAGGAGGTGTCGAGCCGGCTGGAGGAAACGGAGGCGGCCATGATCGCCTTGAAGCGCCGCGCCGAAACCATCGAACGCTACGATCAGATGATCGGGCGGAACAACGCGGCGGGAAATGCCGTGGTGCAGGCCGCCATCGACCGCCTTTCTGCGCAGACGAGGGCCTTCGAGAAGGTGGTGGCACGATTGGGACTCAGGTCCGTGCCCTTCGAGGGCTCCGACAGCCTGGACGATCCCGCCAAGGTCTTCCAATAGGACGCGCCCGAAGCCGATTTCAGCCAGCCGGAGAGGAAGGGACGCCATGGGGAGCCGTGGGGCTTCCCCCTTGAAAGGACCAGCCAGATGAAACCGTCGCCGTTTTCCCTCGCTGCCGCGGTCTTTACGGCGGCGGCCGTCGTGTTCACGGTATCGTTGTCATCGGTGCCGGCGGCCGATGATGCCGGTGAACGGGCACGCATAGCGGCAGTGACCCGCCCCGCGAGCGATTTCAGCAAGGCGGAGGAATACGAGCTGCGTCCCGCTGGCGCGGCGACCATGTTTGGGCTTTTCAACCACGACGCCTTTTCCTTGCCCTCGGCGAACATGTCGTTCGAGCGTCGCGCCGACTTCTCCGTCGGCAACGGCGTATTCCGGAAGCTCTGGGTATCGGCACCGTCATCGACGATATCGTCGGATGGTCTGGGGCCGCTGTTCAACACCCGCGCGTGCCAGAGCTGCCATCTCAAGGACGGGCGCGGCCATCCGCCGGACGTCGGGCGTGACGACCCGGCGGCCTCCATGGTCATGGCGATCCATCTGCCCGGCGGCGCGCCGGAGCCTCGGTACGGCCGCCAGATCCAGACGCTCGGCGTGCAGGGCATTCGTGCCGAGGGACTGGTGCGGCTGTCCTATCGGGACAGGCCCGTGCGCTTCGCCGACGGAACGGTCGTGACCCTGCAGGATCCCCATTGGTCCTTGAACACCCTCGGCTACGGGCCGATCGATCCGCGGACCATCGTGTCGCCGCGTGTCGCGCCGCCGATGATCGGCCTGGGGCTCCTGGAGGCCATCGCCGCCGACGATATCCGCGCCAACGCCGATGCGGACGACCGCGACGGCGACGGCATTTCGGGCCGCGTCCGTCCGGTGACGAATCCGGAAACTGGCCGCAAGGCGATCGGTCGCATGGGCTGGAAGGCGGAGCAGGCGACGGTGCGCGCCCAGGCGGCGACGGCGTTCTTCAACGATATGGGGCTGTCCACGCCTCTGTTCACCTTGCCCTATGGCGACTGCACGCCTGCGCAAACGGATTGCCGAAGCGCGTCTCACGGCGGTGACGGGGACACCACCGTGGAGGTTGATCCGCGGCTCTTCGACCTTGTCGTCTTCTACTCCCGCAACCTCGCCGTGCCGGCCCGTCGCGGCGTCAGCGATCCGCAGGTGCTGGCCGGCAAGAAGCTGTTCTACGACAGCGGCTGCATCGCGTGCCACCGCCCCAAATACGTGACCCGGCGCCTCCCGGATCGGCCGGAGCAATCGTTCCAGCTGATCTGGCCCTATACCGACATGTTGCTGCATGACATGGGTGCCGCCCTCGCCGACCATCGCATCGACGGCACCATTGCGGACGCGGAGTGGCGCACACCGCCCTTGTGGGGCATCGGCCTGACGCGGGAGGTGAACGGGCATACGCGCTTCCTTCACGACGGGCGCGCGCGGAACCTGCTCGAAGCGGTGTTGTGGCACGGTGGCGAAGCGGAAACGGCAAAGCAGCGCGTGCTTGCCATGTCCAGGGCGGAACGTGACGACCTGATTGCGTTCCTGAATTCGTTATGACGGAACGGGGGAGCCTTTTCATGCATTTCAGGACAGCGGCATGCGCGTTCGCGTGCGTCATCACGATCCTGTCGCCGGCGTCGGCCCGGGATTTGTCCGAATCGGACTACGCCCGTGCCAATGCGGTGCTCCCGGAGGGCTACGTCCTGCCGCGGGCCGAGGCTCTGGCCCGGATTACTGCAACTTTGTCGGCCTCCACCGTGCAATTCTGCAAGGCGCGGACCGGAAGAGCTCCGGACGATGCCGTTGCGCGCTTCGACGCCGCCTTCGATGCCTGGATCCGCGTCCGCCATCTTTCCTTCGGGCCGTTCGAATTCTTTCTGCGGGGCAATCGTTTCCAGTATTCTCCGGACCCCGGTCGGCGTGTCGCGCGGGACCTTGATGCCTTGATCGCGCGCAAGGATGTGGCCTCGCTGGCCCCCCGGGAGTTCGCCAAGGGCAGCGTGACCCTGCAGGGATTTCCGGCGCTGGAAATTCTTTTCTACGATCCCAAGGCGCGAGTCGCGCTGCGGCGTTCCGACGGGGAAGGGGACTACCGTTGCCGCGTCGCGCAGGCCATCGCACGCAACATGGCGGAAATGGCTGCAGGCGTGGTCGCGGACTGGCGCGGGGGCGGCGGCGAGCCGTTCCTCCAGGTGATGACCCGCCCGCGGTCCGGCAACGCCTATTACCAGACCCATCGCGAAGTGGCGCTTCAGTTCTTCAAAAATCTCTATGGCGGCCTCGACCTCCTTGCCGACGTGAAACTCGCACCGGTGCTGGGGCCATCGCTATCCGAGGCGCGGCCGGAACTGGAGGAGAGCCCCGCCAGCGGCCGTTCGCTCGCCCACGTCATATCCTCTCTTGAGGCCCTCGAAGCGCTTTACGCCGCCGGTCTGGAAGGACTATTGCGCGCGTCGGGCAATGACACGGACCTGGCGCCGCTGCTGCGTCGCGCGTTTCGCATGACGATCGCGACGGCGCGGGGTATCGACGTGCCGTTGGCCCGCGCCGTTGCCGACCCGGCCGCGCGCCGTCAGGTCGAGAAGCTGCTGCTCCAGATTCGCGCGCTGAAGCAACTGGTGTCCCGGCGCCTTTCCGCGGCGACGGGTCTGGTGGTGGGCTTCAATGCCCTCGATGGGGACTGAGATGACGGCAGGTGTCACGCGGCGGGAGGTTCTCGCCGGACTGGGGGCGAGCCTGATGCCACTCGCGGGTGTCCTGCCGGTCGGTGCCGCGCAGGCCGGTTCAGGGTTGCCGTTCTTCCTTTCGGCCCGCTCCGACAGGACGGGACGGCACTTCGCCAGCGCCTTCTCTCTCGGGGGTAAGCCGCTGGCCGATGTCTCGGTCCCGGCGCGCGGGCACGGCGCCGCCGCGCACGCGGGGCGCGACGAGCTCGTCCTGTTCGCGCGACGTCCGGGACGGTACGCGCTGGTCTTGTCCCGGCGGGAAACGCCGCCAAGCCGTCTGATCGCGGCGCGTCCTGACCGGCGGTTTGCCGGACACGGCTTCTACGCACCCGACGGTCGCTATCTTTATGCCGTTGAGGACGATGTCGAGACCGCGGCAGGGGTTATGGGAATCTACGACACGCGGCGCGATTTTGTGCGAATCGGGGAGATCGCGACCGGTGGTATCGGGCCCCACCAGGCCTTGCTCCTCGCGGATGGGAAGACGGTGGCTGTCTGCAACGGGGGCATCCGCACCCACCCCGATTTCCCACGGACGAAGCTAAACCTTGCCACGATGTCACCATCGCTTGCACTGATCGACCGGGCGACCGGCCGTCTGCTGGCTGGGGTGCGGCTGCCGGGGCACCTGCATCAACTCAGCATTCGCCATCTCGACGCCGCGCCCGACGGCACCCTGGCGATCGGCCTGCAGTACGAAGGTCCCAAAGGCGATCCGGTGCCCCTCGTCGTGGTCTACCGCGACGGTGCGCTGGTGCCATTCGATATGCGCGACGAGGCGCGCCTGCCGTTGCGCGGCTATGTGGGATCCATCGCCTTCGATACGACGGCCCGAGTCGTTGCCGCGACCAGCCCCGTGGGCGGTGTCGTCGGTTTCTGGGCTGCGGACGACGGCCGCTATCTCGGACGTCGGGATATCCCCGACGTCTGCGGGCTTGCGGCGGCACAGGATTCCGGCGCCTTTATCGTCACCGCGGGCGAAGGCGGCATCTACCGCGTCGATGCCGGCGCCGGGCATGCCGGGCCGATCGATTCCGAACTTGCACGGGCATCACATTGGGACAATCACCTTCTCCGGGTGATCGCGGGCTGACGGGCGATATGGAAAGCGCCGGGGACACGCCCCGGCGCTTTCCTCAAACAGACACCTGGTCGGGATCGTCCGCGTCCTCAGGCATTTTCCAGGATCTTGTCCTTGCGCGGGTCGAACCGGAAGCGGGGCACGGTGTCGAGGTCGCCCCCGGTCACGCGGATCACCCAGGCCTTTCCCGGATGCGCCGTGGAATGGATCAGGCCGGGACCATAGGCCTGCGATTGGCCGGGGCCGATCGCGTATTTTTTGTCCACCACCAGTTCGGCGTGGTCGGCGTCTTCGGGGTTGACGCGGCGCCATTCCGTCATCTCGGTGACGCCCAGGCAGTTGGAATAGATCGCCCAGGACTGCCCGTGGCTATGCGGATTGCCGCCCTTTCCGGGACGTTGGACGTGGGCGAGAACATAAACGTCGGTGTCGGGATCATGCCAAAGGACTTCCTTGCCCGGCGGCGTGTCGTCCCGGAACGTCGCCTTGACGAAATCAGGGTTGGATACCAGGGCCTTCAACTTGGTCGCGATGGCCTCGCGCGCGGCATCGTCGACGCCCTTTACCAGAATTTCGTGTGTGTCCTTGCAGAACTGATCGAGCGTGTAGCCCATGGCCTTTTCCTCCTGCGCCGGTCCGGGCGCGATCTTGCTTCTGTTCCAGCCTAGGCAATAGCGCGCCGTTTCGCAAGCCACGCGGTCCATCACGATGTCGGCTGCGATGCCTCGCGCAACTGGATTCTGCGCGGCCCCGCCGCATTTTACCGGTGCCGCCGCAGGGCTTTCCTGCGGGCCTTGGTTGGCCTATCCTACCCGGAAACGAGAGGCCGAAGGGACCGACGATGAGCCGAGGCGGAACGGCAAAGCCGAATCCCGAAAACTACCGTTTCGACCTGAAGGACGCCTTGCGCGCGGTCGTCGGCCTGCGTGCCTCGGTCCCGGAAGACGCCCACAGCGCCAGCCGGCTGGGCACCGAACGCGCCGGCAACGGCTGCGTCATCTCGCCGGAAGGCCTCGTGGTGACGGTCGGTTACCTGGTGACGGAGGCCGAGCAGGTCTGGCTGGTGACCGGGGACGGGCGCGTGTCCTAGGCCCATGTCGTCGGCCGCGATCACGAAACCGGATTCGCCCTGGTCCAGGCATTGCAGCCACTCGACGTAACGCCGCTCAGGCTCGGGCGTTCGGCGGACGTGCGGGTGGGCGAACGTGTGGTGGTCGCCGGCGTTGGCGGGATCGAATCCGCTGTCGATGCCCGCGTCGTTGCACGCCAGGAATTCGCGGGCTACTGGGAGTACCTGATCGACGACGCGATATACACCGCCCCGCCTCACCCGCACTGGGCCGGGACCGCGTTGATCGCCGGCGACGGCGGCCTGGTCGGCATCGGATCACTGTTCATGCAGCAGGTCGCCCAGAACCACACGTCGATCGACGTCAATATGATGATTCCGATCGACCTGCTTCCGCCGATCATCGACGATCTCGTACGCATCGGGCGCACCCGGCGCGCGCCGCGGCCCTGGATCGGTATGCAGGCGACGGAATTCGGCGAAAATCTTGTCGTGGTCGGCATCACTGAGGACAGCCCGGCGGCCAAGGCGGGCATGCGTGTCGGTGACGTCGTGCTGAGCATCGGGGCCGATTCGATCCAGGGCCTCGGTGATTTGCTGCGCCGCATGTGGGCGACCGGCGATGCCGGCGTGACGATCGACCTCGGCATTCATCGCAGCGGTGAACAGCGCACTGTGTCCATCCGCTCGGAAGACAGGACGCGAAATTACAAGACCCCCAAGCTGCACTGACGGCGTGGGTGACCGGGGAGGCGGCATGCTCGATCAGCCAAAAACCGGGTTCCGCGACTGGCGGGAATACAGCCAGCAGGAGCTCGACGACAATTACAACCAGAACAGCCTGGTACCCGACAATTCGCCCTACAAGGAGCGTAAGATCCGCGAGAGCGAACGGGCACGCGCGACCCTCGAATGCATCCTCGACGTGCCTTACGGCCCCTCGAGGAAAGAAAAGCTCGACATCTTCCCCGCCGCCCGGAAGGGCGCGCCGATCCAGATTTTCATCCATGGCGGCGCATGGAAGTCCGGGAACAAGTCCGAAGTCAGCTACCCTGCGCCGGTTTTTCACGGGGCGGGTGCCAATTTCGTCGCCGTGAATTTCGCGTCCGTCCCCGAGGTCATGATCGAGGAGCAGGTGCGCCAGTGCCGCGCGGCTATCGTCTGGGTGTACCGAAACGCGGCAAGCTTCGGCGGCGATTCCGACCGGATCTACATCTCCGGCCATTCCTCTGGCGGCCATGTGACCGGAATGATGGTAGTGACGGACTGGGAAGGGGTCTACGACCTGCCGCCCGACATCATCAAGGGTGCCGCGCCGGTGTCCGGCATGTTCGATCTCGAACCGGTGCGCCATTCATGGCGCAATAGTTACGTCGGCCTGGATGAGGCACGGGCGCGTGCGCTGAGCGCCATCCACCATATTCCGGCGACGCGGATACCGCTCGTCCTCGCCGTGGGGGACGGCGAATTGACCGAATTCCAGCGTCAGACCCATACCTTCGCCGCCGCGTGGCGCGCCGCCGGACAGACCTGCGAACTGATCGTCGTGCCGGGTCGCAACCATTTCGACATGGGCGCCGATTTCGGCAATCCCGACAGCCCCGTGACGCAGGCGATCCTGCGCCAGATGCGCCTCGCCTGACCGGCGGGCCGTCGGATCAGGCCGACTGGCGGGGCCGTTTTCCGCCTCTTTCCGAGCGAGGACGAACCCGGTCCGCAGGCAGCAGGACGGTGACGATGGTACCGTGGTTCACCTTGCTCGAGATCGAGAGCGTCCCTCCGTGCAGTTCGGTAAATGATTTGGCAAGAGGCAGGCCCAGTCCCGCGCCGTTGTACTGTCGCGACAGGTCGGAGTCGACCTGTCCGAACCGTTCGAAGGCGCGGGGAATGTCCTCGTCCTTGATGCCGATCCCGGTGTCGGCCACGGTAATCTGTACTCCGGCATCCGCCGTAAGCGCCGCCCCTGTCCGCACCTGACCGTCGGCGGGCGTGAACTTGATCGCATTCTGCAGAAGGTTTAGAAGCACCTGCTTGAGCAGGCGCGCATCGGCGCGCACCGGCGGCAGTCCATCGGCGACCACGGATTCCAGGCTGATGGACTTCGACAGCGCCTTGTCGCGGACCAGGGACAGGCAGGATTCGATCAGGTTGCCGAGGTCGACGTCGGATTCGACCAGCGTGATTTCGCCCACTTCGATCTTGGACAAGTCAAGGATGTCGTTGATCAGGCTCAGGAGATGCGTGCCCGAATCCGCTATGCTGTTGATGTATTCGGTGTAGCGCGGCTCGCCAAGCGGGCCATAGACTTCGCTTCGCATGATTTCGGAAAAGCCGATAATTGCGTTGAGCGGTGTGCGCAATTCGTGGCTCATATTGGCGAGAAACTGCGTTTTCGCCCGGTTCGCCGCTTGCGCGCTGTCGCGCGCGTGGATCAGTTCCGCTTCGACCTGCTTGAGTCCGGTAATGTCCGTATAGGTGGTAACGAAGCCGCCGTCGGGCATCGGCTCGCGCTGTACCTGGATGATCTTCCCGTTGACCACGCGTGTGGGTGCATAGGTATCGCCGCGACGCATCTTTTCCATGCGTTCCCGCACCAATTCCTCGACATCGCCGGGGCCGTAATCGCCGCGCTTGGCGCGGTAACGGATGGTTTCCTCGTGCGGCATGCCCGGCTTGATCAGGTCGGCGGGCAGGTCTCCGCGCAGGGCGAGGTATTTTTCGTTGAAGGCGACGAGACGCAACTCGCCGTCGTGAATCGCGATGCCCTGGCTCATGTTGGCGAGTGCGAGTTCCAGCAGGTGGGTCTTCTCCGCCGCGTCGTGCTCGGCCTTGCGCATCCTGGTGACGTCGGTCAGGGTGATGACGAATCCGCCGTTGGGCATCCGGCTGCGGTACACGATCATGGTCCTGCCGTCGTGCATCGTGTGTTCCGCGGTCGATTCGGGGCTCGATTCAATCGTCGCCCGAAACTCCGACAGGATTTCATCAACGTTGCGGGGCCCCAGGCTTCCTTCGGCGGCAAGCTTGCGGATGACATTGTCGTATGTCATGCCCGGAGTAGGAAAGCCGTCCGTGGAACCGATCAGCTCACAATACTGCCGATTGCGAGAGATGAGCTTGAAGTCCGCGTCATAAACGGCGATGCCTTGACTGACGCTTTCAAAAACGGCCTCGAGCAACTGGGACTTGCGCTCCAGGTCGCGCTCGGCCTTCCAGCGCTCGGTGACATCGGTGTAGGTGGAGATGAAGCCGCCGTGGGGGACCGGTGTGTACTCGATGGAAACGACCCGACCGGTGGACCGGGTGAGCCGTTCCAGACGCAGGGGCTTCCCCGGGTTGAGCCGGGAAAGGCGCGCCTGTACCAGTTCTTCGATATCGCCGGGACCGAAATCTCCCCGCATGGCCCGGTAGCGCAGATTGTCCCGGAGCAAAATGCCGGGACGCGCGATCTCAGGCGGTAAATCGAAGAGCTCCACCCAGCGCTGGTTGAAGTTCGTGATGCGCAGGTTTTCGTCCATCACGCAGATGCCCTGGGCCATGTAGTCCTGGGTCATCTGCAACAGGTTGGACTTGGTTTTGGCTTCCTCGCCGGCGCGCACCTCGTTGGTCACGTCGGTGAAGGTGATGGCAAACCCGCCATCGGGAACGGGCTTGCGGTACACGCTGATGATCGTGCCGTCGCTGCGGTGGTGCAGGCTTCGCTGGAAGCGTCGGGCGCGGGCGTCGGCAATGCGCCGATGGATGACTTCCTCACCGTTCTCGCCGGGATAATCCCCCCGCTCCACGAGCCGACGGAGCACCTCGCTGTAATTCATCCCGGGCTTGATCTGTTCAGCCGCGAACCCGAACAGGCGGAGATAGGCACGGTTGACCAGCTCCAGATTCAGGTCGGCATCGAACAGCAGGAGGCCCTGATCCATATTGTCGAGCGATGTCTCGAGGAGCGTCGATTTTTCCTCCAGCTCCCTTTCCGTCCGGCGGATATGGGAGACATCGGCGTAGGTGGTGACCATCCCGCCGTCGGGCATCGGGTCCCGGGTGACGTGCAGAACCTTGCCGCTGACGGTTTCCGTGATGTGGCTCGAACTTGAAATGGACTTGACCTCGTTCAGCCGCACCCGGACGTGCGCATCCATGTCCCCGGTATCGGCGATATGATGCGGCAACGTATAGCGAAGGAGTTCCGCATAGGGCGTGCCCGGTTGCGTAACCCGTTCGGGGAGATCGAAAATCTCCTTGTAACGCTGATTGCACAGCGCCAGATGTCCCGTTCCGTCGATCACGCGGATGCCGATATTCGCATTGTCGAGGGTTGCCGCCAGCAGTTGCGCGTTGCGGTGACTTTCGACCGTGGCCCGGACTTCCGGGGTGATGTCGGTGAACGTGCAGATCAGGCCGCCGTTGGGAAGGGTGCGGCGGTAGATCGCGATCGACGTACCATCGGGCTGGTGGCGGAGGTTGCGCCATTCCGGCGTGGTGTCGAGTTCCGCCATGCGCTTGGTGACGAAACCGTCGACGTCGACCGCGCCGTAATCACCTCGTTCCGCCAGGAAACGAATGATATCGTCGTAGCCTAGGCCCGTGTGCAGAAAACCCGGCGGAAACCGGTAGAACTTTTCGTACAGCCGGTTGTAGCGGGCGAGGTGGTGGTCCGAATCGAAAATCGCCACGCCCTGGTTGAGGTTTTCGACCATGGTCGCGAGAATCGCCGCCCGCGCCGCACGCTCCTTTTCGACCTGGGCCCGCTCGATGGCCAGCCCCGCGATCAGCGCGAATTCGCCGATCTCCCGGATTTCCCGCGACGACGGGCGACGGGGCTTCGGATAGTACAGCGCGAAAGCTCCCAGGACCGAGTTGTCCTTGCCGATGATCGGGCACGACCAGCAGGCGCGAAGGGAGTAATCGAGCGCAAGCTGGCGGTGTTCCGTCCACAACGGATCGCTCGCGATGTCCCTCACGATGACGGGTTCGCGCCGATAGATCGCGGTACCGCAGGAGCCGGCCGCAGGGCCGGGACTCGCGCCCTCGATCGCACGGCAGTATTCGTCCGGCAGGCTGGGTGCCGCACCGAGCCGGATGCAGTTATTCACCGCGTCGTAAAGCACGACCGATGCTCGTACCTGTGTTCTGGATTTTTCCGACTCGATCGTGGAGCAGATGAGAGTCAGAATTCGGGCAAGATCCTCCCCCCGCGCCAGCGGCTCGAGAATTTGCACCAGATGTCTACTCAGCATCGCAAGGTGCGGGCGTCAGCCGGCCTCCATCGATTGTCCCGCGCTGACGGGGCGCAGGGCTGGTCTGACCAAAAGGTAATTCCTTATCCCTAAGAAAAGGTAAATTGTGTTTTTGCCACAAATCCTCGTATGCTCGTCTTTTCAATGGTTTAGTCGCACGCGCCGGTCGAGGTGCCGGTGTAAGGCATGTCCACCGGTACAGTGCCGCATCTCGGGTTCGGCACCGTGCATGTCCCGCCGGGCGGCCGGTCGCCGGGAACCGTTTTTCGCGCCCGGTAGGGGTATGCGCCGTTGGGAACGTGCGTTATCCGTCGCGAAGGTGGCGAAGACCATGCCGGCGATCGCTGCCCGGCAACTTGCATGTTCCCTGGCATGGATTCCGTCTTGTCGTGACTTTGTACCGTGTACCGTCGCTGCAGGCCGCCTCCACGGTACGACGGTTGAGGCTCGCCCCGACGTCGCCGAGCGGTCCCATGGGGGCACCGTCGCCTTCTCCCACGGCGGCAGTCCGAACGTCACCGCGGCGGTGGCACGGCCGCGGCGATCCGTTTATAAGGGGGCGGGCAGGAACGGGGGCTACGGCCCGTCGGGGAGGACCGAATGAAGCGCGTGCCGCTGACCATCGCCATGTCGGACTACGATCACATGCGGGATTTCCGCATCGGTGAGGTACGCGCGGAGGGGATCGACCCCACCTTCCTCACCATGGAAATCCACGAGGTCTTTTCCCGCTTCACCTATAACCGCGAGTGGGAGGTTTCGGAGCTGAGCTTCGCGAAGTTCATCGCCCAGGTCACGCGCGAGAACGCCGATATCATCGGCCTGCCGGTGTGGACGTCGCGGCAGTTCCGTTTCTCGTCGTTCTATTACAATGTCAAGTCGGGGATCAAGACGGCGAAGGATTTTGCCGGCAAGCGCGTCGCGGTGCCGGAATGGGCGCAGACCGCCGCGGTCTATACGCGCGGCTGGCTGCAGCATTCGGCCGGGGTCGACCTGACCTCGATCGACTGGGTGCAGGCCGGCACCGAGCAAGCGGGACGCGAGGAAAAGGTTGAGCTTTACCTGCCCAAGGGACTCAAGCTCACGCGCGTCACCGACAAGTCGATTTCCGATATGCTGGCGTCGGGCGAGATCGATGCGGCGCTGGTGGCGCGCGAGCCACGCGTCTTTACCCGCAAGAATCCGGATGTGAAGCGGCTGTTTCCCGATTACCGGGCGATGGAGGAAAAATACTACGACGAGACGGGAATCTTCCCGATCATGCACGTCATCGCACTGCGCAAGGACATCCTGAAGGACGATCCCTGGATAGCCCGGAACCTGCTTATGGCTTTCGAGGAGTCGAAGAACCGTGCCGTCGATCGTTTCCTGGAGATTTCCGTGTCGCGATATTGCCTGCCCTGGGCGGTGGACCATGCCGAGCGCATGAAGGAAAAATTCGGCGGCGATTTCTTCCCCTTTGGGCTCGAACCCAACCGCAAGACGCTCGACGCCTTCTGCCAGTACGCGCACGAGCAGGGCATCACGCGCGTCCGCGTCAGGCCGGAAGACCTGTTCCCCGGCGGCCTCGATTTCTCGGTATTGATCTAGGCCGGCGTTTCGGGGAACTCGCGCAACAGGCGCCCGAAGCCGTCGATCGGCTCCCTGATGCCGAGAGTCGCCAGCGCGTCCCACAGCATTGCCTGGAAGTTGCTGACCACGTCGACGCCGAATTCGTCCTCGATGGCCTGGAGGACATCGACTACATGCCAGTGCGGGCAGGGGAACAGCAGGGTGTCGGCTTCGGGATGGGCGGCGAGCAGCCGGCGCGCGAGATCGAGCGCGGTGCGCGGCGCCAGCGACGACAGCGCGATACGGGTCGAGCCGTAGCCCATGGCGCCCGCCGGCTCGAAGCCGAGGTCGCGGATCTGCTGTTCGTGACGGGCATTTTCTTCGTTCAGGAAGGGATGTGCCGTGGCGATGCGCCGCGACCCCAGGGCGCGGTAGGCGCGTGCCTGGGCGGTCGCATCCGACAGAACCGGCACGCCGAATTCGCGGCTCAACTCCGCCATCAAGGCTTCAGCACCGGCCAAGCCGCGACGCAGGATCACCGGGCGGCCGCCCAGCACCACGACATCGACGCCGGCACGGGCGAGCGATCGTCCGGACGCCACCACGTCGTCGAAGATGCGGTCGAGTTCGGCGACGTTGCCGTCGGCGCCGCCCTCGCGCTGGATCGTCAGCAGCGCCAGGCTGACCCCCGCCGGCGCCATGCGGTAGAAGGCCGCCGGCATCACCTCGGCCACATAGGCGACGGCGGCATAACCCACCCGGGCGACGTGGCCGAAGGGGCGGTCGAGATCGCCAGCCAGTTTCTGCGCGAGGGTGGGACTGTCCGTCATGGCGCGAGTATACTTCATCGCGTGCCTGATTCCCCTCTCTTCGCAGGCGAAGGAAACCAGCGATGACCGATGCCCAGCCGCCCAAACTGACGCCGCCGAAGCGGGACGGGCGTTCGCCCCGTCTCAAGGCGCCGGCTGGGGCATGCGACACCCATTTCCACGTCTACGAGGCCGACATTCCGCTGAAACCGGGCCGGCGCTACACGCCGGTGGATGCCGGGCTCGACCGTTATCGCGCTACCATGGCGAAACTGGGACTCACCCGCGGCGCCGTCGTCACCGGCAGCGCCATGGTCGATAACGAGCCGAGCCTGCGCGCCATCGTCGCCATGAACGGCGCCTTCAAGGGGCTCGCCCTGGTCAAGGCAGACGTCACCGATGCCGAGCTCGAGCGCCTGGTGGCGGGAGGCATGACCGGATTCCGCATTTCCACCCGTTCCGTCGGCGGCATGGGTCCAGCGAACCTGATCCGCATGGCCGATCGGGTCAAGGGCCTCGGCTGGCACGTCGAAGTGCACCTCAACAGCGCCGACGAGGTGGTCGATCTCCTGCCGGTCCTGGCGCGCCTGCCGATCCCCCATACGCTGGATCACGTCGCCAATCTCGGGCCGGCGCATCCGCCGCGCTCGCCGGCGTTCGACGCCGTCGTGCGGCACCTCAAGGACTGCGAGGACGCATGGCTCAACACGTACAGCGTCTACAACCTGTCGAAGACCGGCGCGCCCGGTTTTGCCGACATGGTGGGAAACGTCTCCGCCCTGATCGCCGCACGACCGGACCGCATCCTCTGGGGACTCAACTGGCCGCATCCCACCTTCGACGTGGAGGTGCCCGACGACGCCGACGTCCTCGACTTCCTGCTCGAGGTCGCGCCGGACCCGATGGTCCGGAAGAAGATTCTGGTCGACAACCCGGCGCGGCTCTACGGCTTCGATCCCGCCTGAGACGGCGGTCAGTGGCCGAGGGTGAATTCGCCCGGCACGACGTGGCAGTAGCCGCCGCCGTTCTTTTCGAAATAACGCTGGTGGTATTCCTCGGCGCGCCAGAATGTCCTGGCCGGGGAGATTTCCGTGACGATGGGGCGTGGAAACCTGCGCGCCGCCTCGAGCCGGTCCCGGACCTGCGTCGCCGTCTCCTTCTGGGCCTCTTCGTAATAGAAGATGGCCGAACGGTATTGATCGCCGACATCGGGGCCTTGGCGGTTGAGCTGGGTCGGGTCGTGAATGGCGAAAAATGCCTCGCACAGGCGTTCGAAGGAAACGATCCTGGGGTCGAAGGTAACTTCGACTACTTCGGCATGGCCCGTCCCGTGTCCGCAGATCTCGCGGTACGTGGGATTTTCCGTATGCCCGCCGGAATAGCCGCAGACCGCGTCCTCAACGCCGGGAATCTGGCGAAACGCCGATTCCACGCCCCAGAAGCAACCCGCACCGAACATGACCTTTTCCATGGCGACCTCCCGTAATCGTGCATCCAAATGTAGGAACCTACCGGGCTATTGGCAACGGCCCTGCGAGAGGCGGTGCGGCCTAGCTCAAGTCGACCGTCGCGCGGCCGGGGTGGGGCAATTCGCGCCCCAGTCCCTTCGCTTTGGCGCGCCGGAAGATCTCGATGCCGGCGGCGAGATCGGCGAGCCCAACCCCCATCCACTTGAACAGGGTGAGGTCGGTGCCCGGCTTCCGCCTTTCGCCCCGGCCGACAATATCCTTGAGTTCGAACACGTCGTTCCAGTCGCCGCCCTGACCGTCGTAGAACGACTGCAGTTCGCGGCTGTCCTCGCGGCAGCCCTCGAGACTGTCCACCACGACCATGTCCGCGCGCGCGACGACATCGGCGGAAATCTCCGCGAACCCCCGGATGATGGCGCCGGCTGCGTTGAGGTGCGCGCCCGGGGCGATCATCTCGGCGGTGAGGAACGGTTCCTTCGCGCGGGTCACCGTCGTGATGATCGGTGCGTCGTTGACGCAGGCGGCAACCGAGTCGCGCTCGACCACTTCGAACGGGTACCTGGTCCGCAGTTCGGCGGCGAAGCGGGTGCGGTTCTCCGGTGTCGGCGAAAAGACCCGGAGGCGCTTGAGCGGCCGTACGGCGTTGACCGCGGCGACCTGGGTCAGGGACTGCTTGCCGGAGCCGACCACCGCCAGGTCGTCGGCGTCGTCTGCGGCCAGG
Source organism: Alphaproteobacteria bacterium (assembly GCA_009380075.1). Classification (GTDB taxonomy): domain Bacteria; phylum Pseudomonadota; class Alphaproteobacteria; order SMXQ01; family SMXQ01; genus WHSO01. The sequence continues at coordinate 97,007 of WHSO01000002.1, forward strand.
TACTTGGTGGCGACGGCGGCGAGGGCGGCGGTCCGCATCTGGCCGAGCGCGACTGCCTCGACGATCGCCCTGAGCTGGCCGTCGTCGGAGCCGTGCAGGAGCACGAGCGGCGCCGACTTGCCGCCGACATTGGTCCACACCTTCGCCCCGGAAAAACCCGCCCCGGTGAACTGGGCGCCGGTGATGTTGAGGCTGCCGCCCGTCCAGGCGGTCTGTCCCTTGCGCAGGTTCTTCGCCTTGCCCTGGAACTCCAGGCGCAACGCGTCCTCCAGCGCGCCGATCACGCCGGAGAGGTTGATCAGCGACACCACCTCGGCCTCGGTGATCCAGGTGAAGGTCTTCGGGTCGGTATCGGCCATCACGCGCTCCGTCGGTTGTCGGTGATCCGGTTTTAGCGAAGCCGCGCCGGAAAGGCCAGTCCGCCCGGCCCGCACAAACGGAAAACGGGCGGCCCCGCCAAGGGCCGCCCGTCGTCCGTCTCTTGCGACTATGGGAACAGTTTACTTGCAGTCCACCTTGGCCGCTTCCTTGGCGCCCTTGGACGGCAGGGCGACCGTGCATTCCATGCCTTCCTTGAAGCTGTCGCGCGTGCCGGGCTTGCCGCCGACGCTGACCTTGGTGCGCGAGCCGGAGATGCTCGTCGTCATCTCCTTGCCTTTGACGCTGATTGCGATCTTGCGGCCGCCTTCGATCACCTTGGCGATCTTGCCGGTGAAGGTCGGCATTTCGACCTTGGCGGTCTGGGTCGGACCCTTGAACTTGAGCATGTCGTCAAGCTTGGCCAAGACGGGCTTCGGCGTCGCCGCCATCTTCTCGACGATCGCCTGGATTTCCTCACCGGTCACGAGGTCGACGTCGCGCTTGAGTTTCTTGGCCTCGGCCTGGAACTTCGGATCCTTGGCCGTGGCGACGAAGGCCGCCCGCAGGGCCTTGACGCGGTCGGCCGGAACCCCCGCTGCGACCGCGAAGGGACGACCCATGACGCGCACGCCCATCAACATGTTGAAATAGGCCGTGGCTTCCTCCTGTGTTACGCCTTCGCCGAGATGCTTGCCGGACTTGATAACCTCGAAGATCGTGGGAATGCCCAGCTTAGTCAGTTCCGGGACCGGCTTGATCGTCAACTGGACCACCGGCTTGAACGTGCCCGCCTTCATCGACGGACCGCCCTGCTCGCTGAGCGAGGCCCAGGACTGGCAGATACCGTCCACTTCGCCGCGTTCGATCGCGAGGTGGATCGGCGGGGTCGACGGATAGCCCTTGATCAGACGGAACTTGGCGCCGAGGGCATTGTTGAGCAGTGCGGGATTGATCTCGGTGTCGTTGGGACCGGTGCCGCCCATGATGAAGGTGCGGGTGAACACCTCCTCGAACGACTTGATGCCGGTGCGGGTCGCAATACCGCAAGCACCCGGTTCGTCGGCGAGGCTGCCGAGCCAGTTCAGTTCCGTCGATTTGAACTTCGGGCCGGGCTGGCCCATGATCTCGGCCATCGCGACGTTGCGCTGCATGCCGGCCATGACGGAACCGTCCTTGGGCGCGACGTTGAACACGAAGTTCGACATCACGATGGAGCCGGCGCCTTCCATGTTCCTGACGGTGAAGCCGGGATTGCCGGGGATGAAGCGGCCCATGTGGCGCGATAGCATGCGGGAATAGACATCGTAGCCACCGCCCGGGCCGGAGCCGACCAGGAGCTGGATGCGCTTACCCTTGTAGAAATCGCTGACCGCATCGGCGGATGCCGGGCCCGTGGCGATCAGGCCACACAGGGCAGCCGCCGCGGTCATCAGGTGCATTGGACGCATGGAAGTCTCCATGTTGCGGTGAGGGGGATGTTCTTGGGGTTTTCGGGTTTCTAGCCGTCTTGCCCCATCGAAGCAAGCTGACTGTGCCTATAGGGCGACATAGTGGCGCAAAAATGGCACCCTGCGCCTGTCCAGGGGCGGGAAGGCTCTTCTGTCGCGTTAAGGATTGGGAGACGCCGTTAACCTTTGCAGTCGACCGCTGTCGCTTCCTTGGCGCCGGGGGACGACAGGGTGACTCGGCACGTCATGCCGACCTTGATCGCCGAGCGGTCGGCGGGCTTGCCATCCATCGTGACCCTGGTGCGGGAGCCCGATATTCCAGCAGCGATCGCCTTGCCGGCCGCGTCGATCAAGACTGTGCGTCGCCCCCACAAAAAAACGCCCCCTTGCGGGGGCGTTCCAGGCTTCATCGTTTCCGGGTTGTTTCTGTCGTCAGCCCTTGCAATCGACGGCCGTGGCTTCCTTGGACCCCTGCGGCAGGCTGATCGTGCAGGTCATGCCGGCCTTGATCGCGGAGCGCTTGGCGTCTTTGCCGCCCACCGTGACCTTGGTACGCGAGCCGGAGATGCCGGCGGACACCTTCTTGCCCTTGGCATCGACGGTGATCTTGCGCCCGCCCTTTTCGGTCGCGGTGACCTTGCCCATGTGCTTCGGGATCTTGACCGTGGCGGTCTTGACCGGGCCATGCCACTGGCTCACGTACTCGAGCTTGTCCAGTACCGCCTTCGGCGCCGCGGCCATCTTTACGACGATATCCTGGATTTCCTCGCCGGAGACGAGGCTCAGGTCACGCCCCTGCTTGTTGGCCTCCGCGACGAACTTTGGATCCTCGGCAGTCTTGTTGAAGGCGGTGCGCAGGACCTTCACGCGATCCTTCGGCACACCGGGACCGAGCGTGAACGGCCGCCCCATGGTCTTGGTCGCCATCAGCAGACGGTACATGGTTTCCACCTGATCCTTGGTGTAACCGGGCTGCAGCCGGTTGCCGTCGATCAGGTCCATCAGCAGCGGCACGCCCTTGGCCTTGAGCTCGGGCAGAGGCTTGAGGGAGACCTGGGCGAGCAGCACCATCTCGCCCTTCTTGTGCATGTTGGACTGGTGCGAGAACGACGCCCAGGACTGGCTGATGGCATCGACCTCACCGCGTTCCATCGCCAGATGGGTCGGCGGCGTCGACGGGTAGCCCTTGATCAGCCGCACCTTGACCGCCAGCGTATTGGCGACAAGCGACGGATAGAACTCGGTATCGTTCGGCCCGGTGGAGCCGAACAGGACTTCCTTGTCGTACAGGTCCTGGAACTTGGTGACGCCGGTGCGCTTGGCGACGGCGATGATGCCGACTTCGTTGTTGAAGCTGCCGAGCCAGTTGAATTTGACCGCCTCGAACTTGGGCCCCTTCTGGCCCATGATCTGCACGATCGGAGCATTGCGCTGCAGCGCGCCGATGACGGTGCCGTCCTGGGGGGCGACGTTGTAGACGTAGTTCGCCGCAATGATCGACCCGGCGCCGTCCATGTTCTTGACCAGAAAACCAGGGTTGCCGGGGATATGCTGCCCCATATGCCGGCCCATCATACGGGCATATGTATCATAGCCGCCGCCCGGCCCGGAGCCGACGAAGACCTGGATCTTCTTGTCCTTGTAAAAGTCTGATATCGCGTCCGCGTGGGCGGACAAGGTGAAAGCACAGGTCAGGCCAAGCACAGCGCCAGAATATTTTGTCACTCTGTGAAATGGGGTCATGAGGAATTTCTCCCTGTTGCGTAGACGAACCGGGCGTTCCTGTTCTCGTAATTACCTAAAAAGATAGCGATATTCGCAAGTTGATCAACCCTTGTGGGCGTTTTTTCCATAATCATCACAAATTACTGAATCTAAAGAAGAAATTTCTACACAGGGGCGATGGTGCCGGCTTTGTCGGCTTGCGGAGGATTTACAGCGCGTCCATAGCGGCGCTGTTCCTCGGACTCGAGCGCTGTGCGCCTTTGAGAGGATCCGGTTGACCATCGAGTGAGCAGTGGGGAGGCGAACCAAGGGGCCCGGTCTTGCGCCGGCTCATGGGCGGCCAGCGAAGTCGCCAGGTAACCTATCAAAAACAACAAGTTATTCAGGAATCATTTTTTGCCGGGCCGACCAGGAAGCAGCTTGAAATCATTCGAGTTCTAACTTATTATATTAGAAAGCTAACGAATTAGCTTTGGGAGCTTCGGGCTCAGGCCCGGTTTCACACCTTGCCGCGGAGGCCGACATGACCAACCTCGCACCCAAGTTCGTCGATTACTCGGGCAGCCGTTTTTCTGGCAAGCACACCCACGGGGATCATTCCCTCGATCTCTGGGAGCCGATGGTAATGCCCAAGGAAGCCATCGACGCCGAGATCGAGCGCCTGGCATCCTTGCCGAAACCCGACAACGGCGTGCGCCGTTCGCGCTTCGTCCACCCGCGTTCCGTCAACGAAAAGGCCCAGAGCTGGGCGCCCGGGGTCGACGTGAGCCTCGACGTGCTCCTGCCCGGCGAACGCACCAGGGCAGTACGGCAGAATTCCTCGGTCGTCAATTTCTGCATCCAGGGCGGCGGCAGCATCCTCCAGAACGGAAAGACGACGCACTACAAGCAGTACGACCTCGTCACCACGCCGTCCATGTGGGTGCATGAGTACGTCAACGACACCAGCGAAATTCAGGTCCGCCTGCGCTATTCCAACGGCGCGCTGCTCGAACGCCTCAACATCCATTACGTCGACGAGGCGCCGCCGCCGCACGGTTCCTCCGTGGACGACCTTACCGTCACCGCCGCGGAAGAGGGCGAATGGCATCATTCCCGGTTCGGCGCCTTCCAGATCACCGACGACGGCGCCTGGCTGATGCCCTACGAAGGCCTCGTCAATCCGCCGCCGGCGAAGATCGTCTCCAAGCATTGGCCGTGGGAGAAGGTGCGCAACGAGCTCGACCGCTACGCCCAAGGCCTCGGCCAGGACTACGAGGGCCGCCGCCTCTACCTGCTCTACGATCCGGTGACCGGCCGTTCCAACGGCACCACCACGAACTTCTTCGCCACCATTACGAACCGCCCGGCGGGTATTTCGGACCGCCCCCACCGCCACGCCTCCGCCGCCATGAACTACTACTTCGCCGGCGAGGGCCATTCGGTGGTGCAGGGCAAGACCTATCCGTGGAGGGCCGGCGACTTCATGTTCTCGGCGCCGGGCTGGGCCATCCACGCGCACACCGCCGACAAGGGCCCGGTCTATGAGCTGACGATCCAGGACATGCCCTTTTGCATCAACACCGACTGCCTGCTGTGGCAGGAAGACATGAAGGGCCCGATTTCGCTGCTCGGGTCCCACGCCGGCTTCCTCACCAACCGCGACCAGCTGGCGAAAGCGAGTTGACGGGCCGAGCGATCGGCCCGTCGGGGGAACAGGGACAATCCAGGTCTCCGCCGGTTTCTGTTCCCCTTTGCCTGTGCCGGGTCCGGCTCGTCCGGGTCCGGCATTTTTTTTGCTTCAGGCTTCGCCGCGGGCGGGGTAATTGCGCTCGATGACAAAATCGATGGTCCGGAGCACGTCCTCCGGCGCCGGACGCAACTGCGGCGTGGTGGCGATCACGGCAAACTGGAGCTTCCTGTCGGGGGTGACCAGGAACAGGCCGGGTTCGTTGAAGCGCGCCGGCTCCGCCTCCCGGATGGCGCTCGAGACGTAGAGTCCCCAGCGCGGCGCCTCGTCCACGGGAAAGTCGTGGGCGACCCTGAGTCGGTCGAGGCCCCAGTCCCGCTTCGCCTCCTCGGCGCGCGCCCGGTCGTTGACGCTGATGGCGACGAGATCGATACCGCGCCCGGCGTAATCGCCCGCCTGCGCGTTGAAGGCGGCGAGGTAGCGCTTGCACACCGGGCAGTGCAGGCCGCGGTAGAAGATCAGCGCCGTGAACCGTTCCGGCGGTTCCTGGCCGAGCCGGTAGCGTCCGCCGCCCGCGAGCGGCAGGTCGAGGTCGGGAACGGTCTCGCGGGGTTTGACGGCCATGGGAGCCTCCTGTCGCGTGTTGTGGTATCCGGCGAAAGCTATAGCGGCCGTTTCCGGCGTTCAAACCACGAAGGCGTGAAGCCAGAGCCTATTTCCCTGGAATTGAATCGCTCCGGCGGTGCACCTTCGGGACAAGGTCGAGGGATCCGGCGACGGGCGTAGCCGGGCTACGGCCGAGCCGGAGCCCGACGGATTTGGCGCGAAGGCGCCCGCCCCGCCGCTCGGCAAACGGAGCCGGTTCAATTCCAGGGAAATAGGCTCTAGACCTCGCCGCGCGCCGGCTCGCCGGTTTCCACCATCCGCGCGATGGTGTCGATGATGTCGTCGGCGTAGGGACGCATGCGCTGCATCGAATTGATCACCGCGAACTGCACGGTGCCGTCGGCGCGGATCAGGAAACAGGCCGGCTCGCTGAACAGCGGCGCCTCGTCGGCGCGGATGCCGGTGGACAGGAACAGGTCCCACGCGCGCGCCGTCTCGACGCTCATCCCGTAGGCGACGGCGACGCGGTTCAGCCCCCAGTCCTTGCGGGTCTGTTCCGCCTTGTCGCGGTCGTCCATGCTGATGACGACGCCGCCGGTGCCGAGCGCGTCGAGGCGGTCCATTTTGTCGTCCAGCTCGCGCAGGTTGCCGCGGCAGCGCCGGCAGAAAATCCCCCGGTAGAACATCAGGAGCGTGAACCTGTCCGCCTTGTGACTGTGGAGGTCGAAACGGCCGCCGCCGGCGAGCGGCAGGTCGAGGGCAGGGGCCTTCCGGCGGGGCATGACGGTCATGGGGATGCCGTGCTGTTCACGATGCTTTGACTGTTCCGGGGCGGTTCGGCTCGTTAGGCTGACCGTACCTTAGGCTACCACGAGGGCCGCATCATGCTCGACCTTTCCGACTCCGCAACCCAATGCCGCCTCGCCGCCGGGTTCGCCGCACTCCGCATCAGTCTCGGCACCTTTCTCCTGGTTTGGGCCGTGATGAAATTCGCGGTTCCCAAAGGCACCGTCGGCATTTTCGCGAGTTACTACGGTGTGACCATCGATGCCCGGATGTCGATGGTCCTGGGCGCCCTTCAGGGAGTGCTCGCGTTGGCCATCATCATCGGATTGTGGCGGACCGTCACCGTGGCCGCCGGTTTCTGCGTCCATGCGGTCAGTCAGTTCGCCAGTTGGCGCGAGACCCTCGATCCTTGGGGCATCTGGCTCCTGAGCCAACCCAGGATGCTGTTCTGGGCCGGCGTTCCCGTGCTGGCGGGGTTTGCCCTGGCCTGGCTAGGGCGCGACCTCGACATTTGGTCGGTTGATGCCCGCCGCGCCGCAAAGGAAAATTAGGACGCAGAACAGATTGGATTCCGTCCCCGGTTTTGTAACAATCTACCCGTAGTGTGCCGGCGTCGGGCAGTTGCCCACCATTTGCCATTGTGCAACGGCCCGATCCTCGGGCAGCCCTGTCGGGGCATAAGTCAGGAGGGTTACATGATCGCGCAATCCGACGATTCGACCCAGGTCGCAATCCGCACGCGCATGAAGGGTGCCATCGTCAAGGTTCTGGAGAAAGCGAAGCGGGAGCCGAAGCCCGGCGACAGGAAGCGCTTTCCGCGCGCCGGCGGCTACGTGAGCCTGGCCCAGAGCGGCCTGAAGAAAATGTTCATGACCGATGCCTGGTGGGTGGACCGTCCGCGGCTCGACGTCGCCGACCCGGCGCCCAGCGAGGCGGGACGCGATCCGGTGAAGCTGGTCGCCTTCGCCATCAACGCGTTGGGGCCGGCCTCCTACCGCGCCGCCATCTTCGGTATCCCGGTCACGGTTCGGGTGGAGGACGAGGCGACCGCCGAGCTGATGCGCGCGGCGCTGCAACTGTCCTGCCATCAGCGGCCGACCAATCACCTCATCCACATCAAGGTCAGAGAGAACGCCTGACTCAGGCGATGCGGACGAAGCCCTTCCACAAGAGGACAGCCGCGCCGAGCATCAGCACCAGTTGAAAGGCGCCGTAGAACCGCCTGGCGTCGGCGCGGTGGAAGAAGCGAATGCCGAACCACGCCCCGATCATGGAAACCGGCAGCAGCAGAACCGATTCCACCATCAGCCGCCAGGACACCAGCCCGAACACGATGGCGACCAGAAAGCGCCAGAACAGGAAGATCGATCCGATCAGGATCGACGTGCCGCGCATCAGGGTGGGCGTCGGGCAGGCGACCCTGAGATAGACCGAATACAGATACATGCCGCCGCCGCCGGCGATGCCGGCGACCAGCCCGCTCACGGTCGACAGGCCGAGCGCCACCGAGAACCGCTTGAGGTCGACGCGCGTCGCCAGGCGGTCGAGGAGCCGGTAGCGGTCGGCCAGTGCGATCAGCAGCATGGCGACGCCGAGGCAGATGGTGAGCCATCCCGGCTCCAGTTTCTTGAACACGAAGACGCCGGTGGCGATGGCGGCGAAGCCCGCGAGCAGGAGAGGGCGGGCCAGTTTCCAGTCGCCGTTCCGGAGCCCGAAGGGGACGATCTGGGCCTGGGCCCAGACTCCCGTCGCCAGCGCCAGCATGACCGCGTGATGCGGCTCCAGGATCATCGAGGAAAAGATGATCGCCGGCGCCACGGCGCCGAAGCCGAAGGCGCCCCGGATCGTCGCCGTGACGCCGTAGACCAGGACCAGGAGCGCGATCTGCGCCGCGGTGAGGTCATGGAACGGGACCAGGCCGGCCGGGAAGGGGTCGAAGGTCACGGCGAACACCGCCGGGGCGGGGGACGGATTCGGAGCATGGGCCAAGGACATAACGTGCCCGCGCGTCCGGGGCAGCAACTAAATCGCTGAAATCGAAGGCAAGCCCCGGAACCGGCCATGCCCGCAGCTTGTGCGCGGGGATGCCCCGGCTATAGTACGCCGCAGTGGGCACATCAGGGATTTGGCGGTGTTCGAAGGGTTCGAGACGACCGACATTGAAACCTCCGGCGCCGTGATCCGCGTCGTCAGGGGCGGGGACGGCCCGCCGCTCCTGCTGCTGCATGGCAACCCGCTGACCCATGTGAGCTGGCACAAGGTCGCGCCGGCGCTGGCGGAACGATTCACCGTCGTCGCCACGGACCTGCGCGGCTACGGCGATTCGTCGAAGCCGCCCGGCGGCGACAATCACGAGAACTACTCGTTTCGCGCCATGGCCCAGGACCAGGTCGAGGTCATGGCCCGGTTCGGCTTCGAACGGTTCTTCGTCGCCGGCCACGACCGCGGCGCCCGGGTCGGCCATCGCCTGGCGCTCGACCACCCGGACAAGGTGTCGCGCCTCGCGCTCCTCGACATCATGCCGACCTACCAGCTCCTGTCCGACATCCCCAAGGGCTGGGCGCAGGAATCGTACCACTGGTTCTTCATGGCCCAGCCCTACGACTTTCCCGAACACTTCCTGTGCTTCGACCTCGACACTTACATCCGCCGCAAGCTCGACAAGAAGGGCGTCGGCCTGGGCCCGTTCACCGAGGAGGCCATGGCGGAATACGTGCGCTGCTGCACGCCCGAAAACATCCACGCGGTGTGCGAGGACTACCGCGCGACGCTCGGCATCGACTTCGACATGGACGAGGCGGACTTCAAGGCGGGGCGCAAGATCGACTGCCCGGTCCTCGTCATCTGGGGGGAGAACTCCCACGTCGGGCGCCATTCCGACCCGCCCGCCGCCTGGGCGCCGTGGGCCGGCGACGTCATCTACCGGCCGCTGCCCTCTGGCCACTACCCGGCGGAGGAATGCCCGGAGCAGGTGCTGGCCGTGTTCGAGGAGTTCTTCCCCGCCGGATCCCTGCCATGAACGACGGGGCCGCGGACGGCATCGCCGGTGGTGCGTTCGCCGACATTCGCGAACAGGTTCGCGCCCTCTGCGCCAGGTTCCCCGGCGCGTACTGGCGCGCCCATGACCGGGGGCGCACCTACCCGGCGGAATTCGTCCGGGCGCTGACCGAGGGCGGCTGGCTCGCCTGCCTGATCCCGGAAGCTTACGGCGGCTCTGGCCTGGGCCTGCGCGAGGCTGCGGCGATCCTGGAGGAGATCCAGGCGTTCGGCTGCAATGCCGCCGCCGCCCACGCCCAGATGTACACCATGGGGACGATCCTGCGGCACGGCTCCGACGCCCAGAAACAGAGATACCTGCCCGAGGTCGCCGCCGGGCGCCTCAGCCTCCAGGCCTTCGGCGTGACCGAGGCCGAGAGCGGCACCGACACCCTGGCGCTGCGCACCCGCGCGGTGCGCGACGGCGACGGCTACGTCGTCAACGGCTCCAAGGTGTGGACCTCGCGGGCCGAGCATTCGGACCTGATGCTCCTGCTCGCGCGCACCACACCCCGGGACGCGGCGGCGGGCCGGACCGAGGGGCTCTCCGTCTTTATCGTCGATTTGCGCGCCGCGCGCGGCCACGGCGTCGAGATCCGGCCGATCCCGACCATGATCAACCACGCCACCTGCGAGGTGTTCATCGACAACCTCCGTGTTCCCGTCGAAAACCTGGTGGGGGAGGAGGGCAAGGGCTTCCGCTACATCCTCGACGGCATGAACGCCGAACGCATCCTCATCGGCGCCGAATGCATCGGTGACGGCCGCTGGTTCGTCGCCCGGGCGACCGAATACGCCGCCGGCCGCAAGGTCTTCGGCCACGCCATCGGCCGGAACCAGGGGGTGCAGTTCCCCATCGCCCGCGCCTACGCGCGCCTGCGAGCGGCGGCGCTGATGGTCGAGCGCGCCGCTGCGATGTTCGATGGCGGAGAGACATGCGGGGAAGAGGCCAACCTCGCCAAGCTGCTCGCGTCGGAAGCGTCGTGGGAGGCGGCGGACACGTGCATGCAGACCTTCGGCGGCTACGGCTTCGCCGAAGAGTACGATGTCGAGCGCAAGTTCCGCGAAGCGCGGCTCTACCGTACCGCGCCGATCTCGACCAACATGATCCTCGCCTATATCGCCGAGCACGTCCTCGGCCTGCCGCGGTCGTACTGATTCGGTATGGCGGGTACGCTCGACGGCCTCCTCGTCGTCGCCCTGGAGCAGGCGGTGGCGGCACCATACTGCACCTCGCGCCTCGCCGATGCCGGTGCCCGCGTCATCAAGATCGAGCGCCCCGGCGGCGACTTTGCGCGGTACTACGACCGCGTCGTCCATGGCGAAAGCGCCTATTTCGTCTGGCTCAACCGCGGCAAGGAATCGGTCGTCCTCGACCTGAAGGTGGAGGCCGACCGCGCGCTGCTTGCGCGCATGGTGGCGCGCGCCGATGTCTTCGTGCAGAACCTCGCACCCGGCGCAGCGGCGCGCCTCGGCTTCGGGACGGAGGATCTGCGCGCGCGCCATCCCCGCCTCGTCACCTGTTCGATCTCGGGCTACGGCGAGGACGGGCCTTATGCGCAGATGAAGGCCTATGACCTGCTGGTGCAGGCGGAATCGGGCCTGTCGTCCATCACCGGGACCTCCGAAGGCATGGCGCGGGTGGGCATCTCGGTTGCCGACATCGCGGCGGGACAGCAGGCCCATGGGGCGATCCTCGAAGCCCTGCTGGCGCGCGAGCGCACGGGTGAGGGCTGCGCCATCCATGTCTCGCTCTTCGCCGCCATGGCCGACTGGATGACGGTGCCGCTCCTCCATTACGACTACGGCGGCACGGCGCCCGCGCGTACGGGACTCAACCATCCTTCCATCGCGCCCTACGGGGCCTATCCGTTCAGGGGCGGGACGGTGCTGATCTCGATCCAGAACGAACGCGAATGGGAAAGTTTCTGTGCGGGCGTGCTCGGCGACGCGGCGCTCGCCGCCGACCCGCGCTTCACCGACAACCCGGCGCGGGTCGCCCACCGCGACGAACTCGATGCCGTCATCGTGACCGTGTTCGGTGCCCTCGAACGCACCGCGCTGACGGCGCGGCTCGACGCGGCGGGGACGGCCTGGGGCATGGTCAACGGCGTCGACGCCCTCTCGACCCACCCGCAGTTGCGGCGCATGACCGTGGGCACCCCCACTGGCCCGGTGGAGATGCCGGCGCCGCCCGCAATGACGGACGCGCAACCCACGCCCCGCCCGGTGCCTGCCCTCGGCGAGCATACCGACGCGGTGCGGCGGGAATTCAGTTAATCAGAGGTATCCCCGGATCTTCGTCTTGCTGACGTAGTGGTCCCAGGCCTTGTCCTGGGAACGCTGCTTGAGGATCTGCGGCGTGATCTTCTTCGATTGCTCGGGCGTCAGGTACTTGGGTTTCCCCATCTGTTGCGCGAGGAAGGTGGTCTTCACCGCTTCCTCGAGGAACAGCATCAGCAGCACCGCTTCCTTGAGGTCCTTGCCGACGGTGATGACGCCGTGGCCGCGCTGCATGATCGCGCGGTTCTGACCCAGTTGCCGCGCCATCTCGGCGGCGCGGTCCTCGGACTTGGTCTGGCCCGGGCTCTCGTAGGTGGCGATCAGCCCGTGGAACGGCGCCCCGTAGTGGTGCACCGGGCGGAATTCCTCGTTGATGGTGGAAAACGCGACGACGTGCGGCGCATGCACGTGGACGACGCCGCCGACGTCGGGCCGCTCGCGGTAGACGGCGGGATGCGCCTTCCAGTTGGCGGAGCCGTCCTTGATAAGGCCGGTGACGATGTTGTCCTCGGTCACCAGGGTCGGGCTCGTGACCGGCATGGTCATCCAGCTCTCGGCGTCGATGCGGCAGCTCACGTTGAAGGCGGCTTCCGATACCCCTTCGGAGACGAGGATGCGGCAGGCCGCGACGAAATCGCGCTTCATCTGGGCGATGTCGGGGCGGGACTGGGTCTTGAGGTCGTCGGGCATCGTCGTTCCTTCCCTGCGCAGTGTTGCCGGGCCGGCCCGGCGTCGCGTTTGGCCGCGACTATAGCACCGGGCGGACCCGGCGTCAGCGCGCGGCGCGGGGGCGGGTGAGGGGGCGCAACGCGCGCATGTCCGCCACGGTCTCGAGAGCCAGGACCTTGCCGATCAGGGCGTCGGTGCGCCTCGGCCCGAGCAC
>WHSO01000035.1 GCA_009380075.1 Alphaproteobacteria bacterium
CCGCCACCGGTTGTGCCGGACGCGGCTTTGGTGGATTCGACTGCCGTCACCCTATCGGAACCGGCGCCCGACCTGCCGCCCGGCGGGAGCGACATCGCTGTCAACCGGACTCCCGAAGCCGTTGCAGCGCCGCGCTACGGCGTCGCCGGTTTCGCCAATCCGCGCCCGCGCTATCCCTGGCTGTCACGCCAGAAGGGCGAACAGGGCCGCGTCATATTGCGTGTCGCCGTCGATGAAGCGGGCCGTCCCACCGAGGTCGCCGTGGCAGCGAGCAGCGGCCACGGGCGCCTCGATCGCGCCGCCGCCACCGCCGTCCGCCGCTGGCGGTTCGAACCGGCGCGGCGCGCCGGCCGTGCCGTACCCGGCGCCGTGGACGTGCCGGTGATGTTCCGCCTGTCGGACGAAGACGAATAGGAAGCGCCCGGCGCACCGGCGGCGGCGCGCAGCCTCAAAGAATGATGCTGATCTTGCCCTGGGGGCGGAGCGCGTCGTGGTCGAGCACCGCGCGGCGGCGGCGGAAGCGGAAATCCGTTGCGCCGACGACGCGCAAGGAATGGTCGTAGCGCCCGACATAGGTGTCGGTTACGCCCTTGCGGATGCGGGTGATGAGAAAATTGGCTGCGACGTCGATGGAATCCGCGGCCGTACCGGTAATCCGCACGTTGCCGACGATGCGCCGGGTGCGCGATTTCGGGCTTTCGACGAAAGCGTTGACGGACTTGAGCCGCGTCACCCGCCCGCGCAGCACCGGCATGGTATCGGCGATAAGGAACAGGTCGCGCCCGGCGACGCCGTCCGGCGCGTCGGTGGCCGGGACCTCATAGGTCGCGTCGTCGTCGAACAGCGCGAGCCAGTCGTCGAGTCGCCAGCGGTCGAGCACGTCCGCCTCCCGATAAAGGAAATCCTCGACCGCGGTACGCTCGACCACGGCCGCGACGTCGCGAATCCCGCTCACGCCCCGCCCCATCCGGGCAGGTTGCCGCCCGCTGCCATAAGCGTGCTCCAGCGGCGGTAGAAGGCGCGGATCTGGATTTCATGGCTCGACTGCTTTTCGGAATCGGGCCGGCCCGCCTCGCCGAAATAGCCGCGCGAATAATCGGACCACGATACCTCGCGCCAGGCGCCGAAACCGCGCTGGGCACCTTCGAACGCCTCGATGTCGTCGGGGGTGGCGAGCCCACCGGGGCCAAGGAAGGTGTTGAAGGCGTGCAAGCGCCCGGCGCGGTCCTGGCGCGGTTCGCCCTTGGGCGCCAGCGCCCATTGGGTGATCTCCATGTAATCGTGGCTTATGGGGTTCACCTGGCGGATGACCGTCGCCATGATGTCGTTGATCAGCAGGTTGGGAAACAGCATGAGGTTGCGGTCCCAGTCGGCGACCATTTCCGTCCGTCGCTCGCCGTAGCGCGCGACGAGGTCGGCCCGCAGCGCCTCGATGCGGGTCCTCTCGGTCTCGCCCCAGCTCGGCTCCCAGCGTGCCACCGGACGCCCCCAGCCGGCCTTGAAGCACACCACCGCATGACCGCCGCCGAGGTCGTACCCGCGCCCGCCGACCCCGCCCGAGATATCGGCGCCGATGTCTTCGAGGAACTTGAAGTAGGTCTTGTGCAGCGGGACCGTGTGATAGAAATCGATGGAATTCTCCACCAGCAGCTTCCAGTTGGCGCGCGCGCTGTAGAGTTGCGTTCCGCGGATCACTTCCATCCCGCCCGGCCCCTGGTCGGCGACGTAGTCGAGGTACTCCCCAGCGCCCGCGAGATACGTCGTGAGGTCCACCGCATCGGGATCGAAGCAGATGAACAGGAAACCGCGGTAGTTCTCCATCCGCGGTACGTGGCGCAAGTGGAAGTCCCTGCGGTCGAAGGCGCCGCCGAAGGCGTCCTCGCCCGGGATGTCCAGCACCTCGCCGGTATTGCGGAACGACCAGGCGTGGTAGAGGCAATGGAAAGCCTTGCCGTTGCCCGCCGTCTCGCGGCAGATCTCCGCACCCCGATGGGGGCAGGAGTTGATGAAGATGCGGACCTCGCCGTCGTCGCCCCGCGACAGGATCAGGGGCCGCCCGGCGAGGGTGCGGGTGCGGAAATCGCCGGGGTTGGGGACCTCGGACTCGTGGCCGAAATAGAGCCATACACGGTCGAAGACGCGCCGCCGCTCGGTGGCGAAAACCGCCGGGTCCGCCATCGCCGCGCGGTTGACGCGGAACACGCCCTTGTCGCGGTTGTCGATGACCAGCGCGCCGTTGCCGGAAAGGTCGTCGGTGATGATGGTGTCCGCCATGGTCCCCCCGTCCATGCCCGCGCCGGTCAGACGGCGGGGAATTCCTCGTAGAAGCCGAGCTTGCGCTGCAGCGGCGCGTCGTCGACGACGAACAGGAACAGCGGATTCTTGCCGGACCGGTTGGCGACGGCGACATTGGCGTGGGTCGGCAGGACGAAGGTGTCGTTCTCGCCGAAGACGAGGGCCGTTCCGTCCACGTCGGCCTCGCCCTCGCCCTCGATCACATGGACGACGGCGGAGCACGACCGGCGCGCCGTCCTCACGGTTTCGCCGGGCCGCACCATGAAGGCCGAGAACCCCAGCACCGGCAGGCACTCCAACCCGGTTTCGGGATTGACGTAGGCGAGCCACACCGGCTCCCCCGCCGGCACGTCCTGGGCGAGCGCCAGGAGGGATTCCCGCACCTCGACCCATGGGTAGCGCGTCAGCGGATAGGGCGCCCGCGCGCGGCCGAGGGAGGCGTAGGGCACCAGCCCCGCCCGCCGGTAACGGGTCTGGGACGAGTCGGGTGCATTGCGCAGCGGCTGGGACGCCCCTTCGACGCTGTAGGAGGCCTCGAGGTAATAGACCAGCGGCAAGTCGAGAGCGTCCATCCAGATCACCGGCCCCTTCCCTTCATGGCCGTGCTCGTGCCACATGCCCGACGGCGTAAGGATCAGGTCGCCCTTGTCCATCGGGCATTTTTCGCCCTGCACCGTGGTAAAGCCGCCGCTGCCCTCGACCACGCAGCGGATGGCCGACGGCGTGTGTTTGTGGTTGGGCGCGGTTTCGCCCGGGTTGATGAGCTGCATGCCGATGTAGATGCTGGGCGTGGCCATCATGTTGGACAGGCCGAGGCCGGGATTGGCCAGCGCCAGCACCCGCCGCTCGGCCTTTTCGATCGGGGTGAGCTCGCCCGCCTTCAGCAGAAGCGGCCGGACGTCATCGTAGCGCCACAGCACCGGTTCCGACCGCCGGATCGGCTTGCCCGGCGGCACCTTCGCCCGCAGGTTGGGCCAGAGCGGCAGCAGGTTGTGACTGGTCAGGTCGTCCCGATAATCCTGGGGCAGTTCTTCGAGTGTGCCGAGTTCGGCCATGGGGGCCTCCTGTTGCCTAAGAACCCGATGATACCTGCCGCACCAGGTAATCGAAAACCCTGGGGCTCTGGGGCAATATCCGCCCGGCCTTGGCGACCGCGTCCTCGTGCGAACAGACGTGTCGAGCGCCGCCGCAGGATTCCACCATCAGCTGGGCCTTGCAAGCGCGCTCGAGATAAAGGGCCAGAACCGTCGCTTCCTCGATGGTGCGCCCGGCGGTGACGATGCCGTGGTTGCGCATGATCAGCACGTCGCTGTCGGCGAGCGCGCGGGCCACCGCCTTGCCTCGCGTCTGGTCGATGATCAGGTCGGCGGTCTCGGAGAAGACCGGGATGCCCTTGTGGAACATCGCGCCTTCGTGGCCGACCCCCTGCAAAGAGCGGCCGAGGGCGGAAAAAGCCACGGCATAGGGCGCGTGGGTATGGACCACGGCGCCGAGGTCGGGACGCGCGCGCAGGATCTCGGAATGGATGAAGACCTCGATGTGGCGTCTGCTCTCGCCCGCGACCTTCTCGCCCTCCAGGTTGACGGTGATCAGGTTATCGGGCGTGATTTCCTCGAGGCCGAAATCATGCGGCTTCATCAGGAAATGCTCGGAATCATTCGGCAGGCGCGCGGTGACGTGGCCGAAAATAAGGTCGCCCTGGCCTTCGGCCGCGAGAATGCGCCCGGCGTGGATCAGCGATTCCTTGAGCCCGTCGATCGAAGTCATCTCACCCCTTTTTTGCTCGCCTGTAGTAACGCGGCGTAGCGCGGCTCGTCGCGCTCGCGGAACGTACCGCCCCGGGCGCGACGTCGTCGAGCGGCATCAGACGAATTCCGGCTTTTCCGCCAGATAGTGCGCGCGCATCCTTTCGCGGAACGGCTCCATCTTGTCGCGGTTGAGGATCTTGGGCGGCTCCTGCCCCACCGGCAGCAGGGGGCGGTAGCTCACCCCGCCCAACTCCTCGGCGAAGGTGCGCCCGGCCTCCGCGACCAGTGCGGGATCGGTGAGGAAATCCAGCGCCGCGCCCGCCAGCACCTTGGCGCCCGTCACCGCGCCCTTGTGGGCGATGGACGTCGCCAGCGCCACGCCCGCCGCCCAATGGTGGAAGCCGATATTGGGGATGTTGGCCGGGAAATAGAACTTCACCATCGGTACCTTCCACGACACGTCCCCGCCGTCGTTGGCGGACGGGCGCTGGCGCGCCTCCCCCCGGTAGGGCGGCAACTTGTCGCGCAGGCCTTCCACCGTGACTCCGGCGCGCTCCTGCAGCGTACGGGCCAGGGCGTGCTCGTCGTCGCTCCACTGCGGATGGCCGACGATCTCCATGTTGCGGCGCACGGTGTCGGCGACGGTGCGGTTGCCGCGCGTCGGCCAGACGGCGGACAGGACGGCATGTTCCCAAGTGCAATTGGTCATCAGCGCCGCGCCCTCGGCGACCTTCTTGGCGTGCCCGAACAGCTTTTCGGCGCCCTCGGCGGTGGGATCGCGGAAGTACCACCAGATCTGCGCGCGCTTGGGCACCACGTTGGGCTGCAGGCCGCCCTCGGTGATGGTGCGGTGCAAGCGCGAGGTCGGCGCCATGTGCTCGCGGTACTGGGCAAGGCCGGCGTCCATCAGCACCACGGCATCCAGCGCGTCACGCCCCTTCCACGGGGCGACGCCGGCATGGGCCGTCTCGCCATGAAAGGTGAAGGTGGCGGAGATCAGCGCCGATTGCTGCAACCCGTGGCCGACGGACAGCTCCGGCCCGATATGAGGATGCAGCGCCACGTCGACGTCGTCGAAATAGCCATCGCGCACGAAATAGGGGCGCGACAGCACCTGTTCCTCGGCCGGCGCTCCGAACACCTTGAGCGTCCCTGTGATGCCACCTTCGGCCATGGCACGCCGGAGGGCGACGGCCGCGCCGATCATCACCGCGGCGTTGACGTTGTGCCCCTCGCAATGGCCGGGGGCGCCGTCGACGATGGGGGTCGGCTCGGTCACGCCCGCCTGCTGGCTGTTGTCGGGATTGGCGTCGAACTCGGTGTGCAGCGCGATCACCGGCGCGCCCGTGCCATAGGTGGCGAGGAAGGCGGTCGGGAAGCCCGACAGGCCGCGCTCGACAGCGAAGCCTTCCTTCTCCAGCACGCCCGCCATCAGGGCGGCACTCTCGTACTCCTGGTTTCCGAGCTCGCCGAAGTAGAAGATGTTGTCGCCGGTCAGCGCGATCGCCCGGGCGTTGCGCTCGATCACCTCGAAGGCCAGGCGCTTCTCGCGCGTCAGGTTGGAACCGTCCATCGTCGCTCCCCACGGGTCCGGAAATCCCGTTTTCTCGCCGTCACGATAGCCCCCGTGCACCAAGGCTGGCAACCGCCCCCGGGGCGCTTGCCCAACCCCTTCCCTATGCTAGACTTTCGGTGAAATCCGTGCCCGCCGGACATCGGGGCGCGGCACCGAACAGGGGAGCCCGACATGAAATCCGTCCGCGTCAGCCTGATCGCCGCCACCGCCGTCGCCGGTGGCCTCGTCGTTGGCCCTGCCTCGGCCCAGTCGGTCGAGGCGTTCTACAAGGGCAAGGTCATG
Source organism: Alphaproteobacteria bacterium (assembly GCA_009380075.1). GTDB lineage: Bacteria > Pseudomonadota > Alphaproteobacteria > SMXQ01 > SMXQ01 > WHSO01. The sequence continues at coordinate 5,902 of WHSO01000035.1, forward strand.
AACCTCTATGTCGGCTCGGCCCCGGGCGGCGGCTACGACACCTACGGCCGCTCCGTCGCCCGCCATATCGGCGACCATATCCCCGGCAACCCCAGCATCGTGGTCAAGAACATGCCGGGCGCCAGCGGATTGCGCCTCGCCGGCTACATGTACAACGCGGCGAACAAGAGCGGCATCGAAATCGCCGGCATTCACAACACCGCCGTCGTCGACCAGCTTCTCGGCAGCAAGGTGCAGTTCGACGCACGCAAGTTCAACTGGCTCGGCAGCGCCAACCAGCTCACCTCCACCTGCGTCGCACGGGCGAGCACCGGCATCACGACAATCAAACAGGCGATGGAGAAGGAGCTTCTGGTCGGCGCCACCGGCGCGTCGAGCTCCTCCACCCAGCTCGTCGCCGCCTTCATGAACAGCCTGACCGGCACCAAGTTCAAGATCATCAAGGGCTATCCCAGCACCTCGTCGGTCTTCCTCGCCATGGAGCGCGGCGAGGTCGGCGGCCTCTGCGGCATCGGCTGGGACAGCCTGCAGGCCCAGGTGCTGGGGGAGATCAAGGCCGGCAAGATCGTCATCCTGGTCCAGACCGGGACGGTGAAGAACCCGGATATCAAGGACGTGCCGCTGGTCCTCGACCTCGCCCGCAATCCGACCGACCGCACGGTGCTGGAGTTCCTGGTGGCACGCCAGTACATGGGCCGGCCCTACGTCGCGCCGCCGGGCGCCCCGGCGGACCGGGTCGCCGCGCTGCGGGCCGCCTTCATGACGACGATGAACGACCCCGGATTCAAGGCCACGGCGAAGAAGTCCCGGGTGCCGCTGTCGCCCATTACCGGCCAGCAAGTGCAGGACCACGTCACCAAGCTGTTCGCCATGCCCAGGAGCATCATCGACCGCGCCAATGCGGCGACCCAGGTCAACCCCGCCGCCGTCGCCGAAGCGAAGCTCACGTGGAAGACGGCCAAAGGGGCCACCATCGGCGGCGTGAAGAAGCGCAAGCTCCAGTTCACCGACGGCGGCAAGAAAGTCACCGCCGACCTGTCGGGCACCAGCATCATGGTCAAGGGCAAGAAGGCCAAGCGCAACGCGCTCAAGGCCGGCATGGTCTGCGACATCACCTACCTCGGCGACGGCGACGCCGCCGGGAAGGTCACCTGTAATTAACGCCGGCGCGCGCCGGCGCGGCATGAAAAAAGGGCGGGGACCCGCGGGTCCCGCCCTTGTCGTTCTGCCTCCGCTGTGCGCCCAGGGCCTATTGCGCGAAGGACTCCAGCAGTTCCACCGGATCGCCGTAGCGGCGGGCGGCCGCGACCACCTTCTCATCACGTAGAGACATCAGAAAACCATTGTCGATCAACGTGGTATTGCCGAGCTTTACAGTGGTGTCGAAGGTCACGAAATCCATGTGGATGTGGGGCTCTTCCCAGTTGGGGATGGCGCGGCGGAGGTATTCGCTCTCCTTCACGGCGTTGCAGCCGAAGTGCAGCCCGCCTGGCGAATTGGGCCCGGCCGGATAGACCTGGAACCGCGGCGCCTTGGGGTTGAAGCCGCAGCCGAGCTCGTTCAGCCGGGCGCCGATCAGGTATTCGCGCAGCGCGTCCGCCTCGCGCCCGTTGCCATGGATTTTCACGATGAAGTCGTCCTTGAACTCGACCCCGATCTTCTCCTCGAAGGGTCGCGGAAAGCCGACCGCCCACTGGGGGTAGACGATGCCCTCCATCTCGGCATGGGCGCCGGGCTCGCGCCGGTGAGCGGTGGCACCGTAGAGATTGGGGCCGTGGGTCGGCAGGTAATGGACGTAGCAGCCGGGCGCATCAGCGGTGTTGATCCCCTTCCAGCGGGTGATGCCGAGGAGGTTCTCGGTCATCTGCGGGGTGAATTTGATGTTGAGGTCGGAGCCGCGCGGGTCGGTGAAGCGCATGTCGAAGGCAGCGCCGCGCGGGTAGCTGCGCGCGGTGGCGCGGATGATCTCGCCCACCAGGTCGACGGGGAAGCGGGCCTGGGGCGTGTCCAGCAGGTCGAGGTCGCGGAAGAAGGTGATCTTGACCCAGCGCTGGCCCTTCTCGCGCCGCATCGTGTTGGCGAAGGGGCAGCCGGTCGAGGCGAACCACGTGGACACCACGAAGTCGCTGTCCTCGACCAAAGGCCGCGCTTCGGCCGGGATTTCGGTGTTGCGGGTGGAATGCCACATGAATTCGCGCACCGTTGCGCCGTTGGCCCGGGCGATGCCGGAGATGGCATCGACGACGCGCCGGTCGAGCCTCGGGTCGGTCAGGAAGGCCACTTTCTCGTCGGCGCGGATGGCGAAGACGCGGTTCATGTTGGCGATCGCCTGGAAGCGGTTGCGCAATCGCGTCGATTCGGTGACCGTTTCGGACGGCATGGCGGAGGCTGTAGACGACGCAAGGATGTCGTCCCGGGTCGGTGGAACGTGGCTCATGATGGCATTCCTCTTCCGTTTTCCGTCATTGGAATGACGCTACCATGCCACGAACGGGCGTTGAATAGGGTGCCGAACGGGCATTGGACCCGGCACAGGGAGAGCAAAAGGATACGTTGGGGGAGCCCCACAGGCCGTAATCGACGCCAGTCCCGGCGGTGCCCCATGCCCTCGCCGAGCGGTCCCACGATGCCGTCTGCGTCGATTCATGAAGTTTAATATCTACAGGATGGACAATTAACTGTTTCTCTTTCTGCCGTAGCGGGAATTTTGTCGCCGACGCCTGCCTCGCCCCGGCCTCCTGCCCTTGCGAGAAAGGCCGTTTCGGAAAATAATGCAATAGACGAAACGCCTTTCGAAATTCATCAATCCGGCCCCATGGGGTAACCTGCCGCCCGGGGACGGGGGCGCCTCGCGGCAAGCCAGGGACGCCCGGATCGAACCTCGCCATTCCCAAGGAGAAACCCGATGGCCACCGCGATCGACATGTCGAAGTACAAAAAGGATTTCTATGCCGAGGTCCGGCGACTGGCCAACGCGCAGTTCGAGAGCCCGCAGTACCGGCACCTCCTCAACATCCCGCTCAACCAGAAGCGGGCCCAGGTCTACGTCCTGCAGAAGGGATTCTGGAACCTCAACCGCCGCGACTGCTGGGCCTTCGCGCAAGGATTGGCGCCCATGGACGTCAAGGCGCTGATCTGGGAGCACGAGCTCGACGAGCTCCAGGGCAACGAGGCGCGGGGCGTCGAGGACCACTATTCCCTGCAGGTGCGCCAGTCCGCGACCATCGGCCTGACCCGCGCCGACTTCGAGAAGGAAGTCATGCGCGATGAAACCCGCGGCATCATCTACGCCTACATCCACCTGGACAAGGACACGCCGTGGCTCTATTCGGTGGCGACCTGTGCCGCCCTCGAAGTCTCCAACTCGTCGGACTGGGTCGACGGCGGCGGCATGTCCTACCGCTGGGGCAAGAAGCAGGAAAAGGATCTCGGCATCCCCTTCCACAAGCAGCTCAATGCCGCGGAACACGCCGAGGTGGACGTCGAGCACGGCAACCTGCTGGTCAAGGTCGTCGAACGCCATGTCGACACCTCGGCCAAGTTCGACCAGATCCTCGACGGGCTGAACGAGGCCTGGGCGCTCGACCGCGCCTGGAAGGGCATCCTCGCGGGCTACCTCGAAGCCGTCCCCTACACCGCAAAGTAGGCGCGGGACCGCACATCGAATGGCGCTGACGACCGACCGGGAACGCAAGTTCCTGCTCGACCCCTACCTCGACTTCGCGCGTGGCGAAGGCGTGCCGGTGGTCGAGGGTTTCGCCATCGACCTCACGGCGATGGAGACGGCACCGTGGGACCGCTTCGGCCTCCGCGGCGCCTTCGCGCACCTCGCCGGCCGCGGCGACTTCGTCGCGGTCCAGTGCCTGGAGCTGCCGCCGGGGGCCGTCGGCGCGCCGATGCGGCACCTGTATGACGAGGTATTCTACGTGCTCGCCGGGCACGGGTCGCTCAAGCTGACCCTGCCGGACGGACGCGAACATACGTTCGAATGGGGGCCGCGGTCGGTGTTCTCGCCGCCGCTCAACTGCGAATACCGCCTCTACAACGGCTCCGGCCGCGAGCCTGCGCGGCTCGCCTCGGGCAACAACCTGCCGCTGATGATGAACGTCTTCCACAACGAGGACTTCATCTTCAACTGCCCCTACCCCTTCGTCGACCGCGCAGGCGACGCGTCGTGGTACGAGGGCGAAGGGCGGATGATCGAGCTCAAGCCCGGCTCCCACATGTGGGAAACCAACTTCATCCCCGACCTCGCCGCCTTCGCGCTGAAGGAATGGGAGGCGCGCGGCGCCGGCTCGAAGAACCTGAAGCTGATCCTCGCCGACAGCGTCATGCACGCGCACACCTCGGAGATGGCGGTGGGTACCTACAAGAAGGGCCACAAGCACGGCCCCGGCGCCCATGTCTTTGCCGTCACCGGCGAGGGGTTTTCCATCCTGTGGAACGAGGGCGATGCGGATTTCGTCCGCCACGAATGGCGCCACGGCTGGGTCTTCGCGCCGCCCGATCAGATGTTCCACCAGCACTTCAACACCGCGGCCGATCCAGCGCGCTATCTCGCGGTGTCCCTGGGTTCCCACCGCTATCCGGTGACTTCGGTCAAGCGCAAGCGCAAGTCCGACGCGCTCAAGAGCGCCAAGGACGGCGGCTACCAGATCGAGTACGAGGACCAGGATCCGCGCATACATCCCATGTTCCTGAGGGAAATCGCCCGGAACGGGGTACAATCGCGCATGGGCAGGTATTTCGACGAAACCGCCATCGCGGCGGATGCAGGCTAGACCCGCCAACCGGGGAGAACCGATGAGTAGCACGAAGCTGACGCCGCAGGACCTGGAGCAGTACCGGCGCGACCGCGTCTTGGTAGACCCCTATCTCGAATGGGCCGCGGACGAAGGCGTCCCGGTGATCGAGGATTTCGGCGTCGATCTCCTCGCCGCGGAGACGAAGGCCTGGGCGCGCTTCGGCTGCAACGGCGCCATCGTCAACCTGAAGGGGCGCGGCAACTACTGCTCGACGTTCCTGTTCAACCTGCCGCCGGGGGGATCCACCGCGCCCCAGAAGCATCTCTACGAGGACGTCTACTACGTGCTCTCGGGCCACGGCTCGACCCAGGTGCAGACGGCGGACGGCCGCACCCACAGTTTCGAATGGGGCCCCAAGAGCCTGTTCGCCCTGCCCCTCAACGCGCCCTACCGGCTGTTCAACGGGTCGGGAACGGAACCGGCGCGCCTCGCCTCCACCAACAATGCCGGCATGGTCCTCAACCTCTATCACGACACGGATTTCGTCTTCGACAATCCGGAGTGGTTCAGCGACCGAGAGCAGGACGAATCGCGCTATTTCGGCGAGGGAGAAATGACCCCCATCCGCCCCGGCCGCGTGCTGTGGGACACCAACTTCGTGCCCGACCTGTCAGCCTTCGAGGTCAAGCCCTGGGAAGCGCGCGGCAAGGGATCGGGCAACATGCAGTTCATCCTCGCCGACGGCGTGATGGGCGCGCATGTGTCGGAGATGCCGGTCGGCACCTACAAGAAAGGCCACCGCCACGGCGCCGGGCTGCACATCTTCCTGGTCCACGGCGAGGGCTATTCGCTTCTGTGGTACGCCGGCGACAAGGACTTCGTCCGGGTGGACTGGCGCCACGGCATGCTGTTCGCGCCGCCCGACGGCATGTTCCACCAGCATTTCGACACCAGCGCGCAGCCGGCGCGTTACCTCGCGGTCGGCCTCGGCTCCAAGCGCTATCCCGTGATCTACATGCGGCGCGCGGGCTCCGAGAACAACCGGTCCGACGTATCGCTGAAGGAAGGCGGCCGCCAGATCGAGTACGAGGACCAGGACCCGCGCATCCACGCGCTGTGGCTCAGGGAGATCCGGCGCACCGGGGTCGAGAGCCGGATGGGCGACGTCTTCGACGAGGACGCGATCCTCAAGCAGATTCCGGCGGAGTAACCGACGATGAGCGATTTCCTCGAAGGCAAAAAATCCAATGCCGAAATGCGCTACCTGGTCGATCCCTACATGGATTGGCTGGCGGGCGAAGGCATTCCGGTCCACGACGATTTCTGCGTCGACCTGCATGCCCTGACGGTCGGCCCATGGCCCCGCTTCGGCATGAACGGGGCGGCGGCGCACCTCAAGGGCCGGGGCGATTTCATCTCCATCTTCCTCTACGAGATTCCGCCCGGGGCCAAGAGCGCGCCGGTCCAGCACCTGTTCGAGGAAGTGATGCTGGTGATCGAGGGCCACGGCTCGGCCACCATCGAAAGCCACGACGGCAGGAAGCACAGTTTCGAATGGGGGCCCAATTCCATCTTCGCCATCCCGCTGAACGCACGCTACCAACTGTTCAACGGCTCGGGCTCGGAACGCGCCCGCCTCGCCTCCACCAATACCCTGCCGGTGACCATGAACCTGTTCCACCGGGAAAGCTTCATCTTCGACAATACACGCCGCTTTCCCGCGCGCGAGGGCCGCGGCGACCCCGGCTGGTTCGCCGGCGAAGGCGAATTCGTCCCGGCCCAGCGCGGCCGCCAGATGTGGGAGGCGAATTTCATCCCCGACGTCAACTCCTTCGAGCTACGCAAGTGGAATTCGCGCGGCGCCGGATCGTCCAATATCCAGTTCTGCATGGCTGACGGCGTCGTCCACACGCACACCTCGGAAATGGGCGTCGGCACCTACAAGAAGGGCCACCGCCATTCCCCCGACTTCCACGTGCATATCGTCTCGGGCCACGGCTATTCGCTGTTCTGGTACGGGGGCGAGAAGGATTTTCGCCGCTTCGACTGGGCCCACGGCTCGGTGTTCGCGCCGCCGGACCTGATCTTCCACCAGCACTTCAACACCTCGAACGTCCCGGTGCGCTATTTCGCCACGGCGATGGGCTCCACCCGCTATCCGTTCTCGGCGGAAAAGCGTGCCATCAAGCTCGGCGTCGACGTCTCGGTCAAGGAGGACGGCGGCTTCCAGATCGAATATGAGGACCAGGACCCGCGCATCCACCGCATGTTCCTGGACGAGCTGGCGAAAAACGGCGTCGAGTGCCACATGGGCGAGTTCATGGACGAAGCCGTCCTCACCCGGCGCATGGCCAAGAGCGCCTGAGCGCCCGGCCCCACCCATGAAAACAGGAAGGGCGGCACCCGGAAACGGGTGCCACCCTTCGTACTTCACGGTCAGACCCGAACTCAGCCGCCGATGTTGAGCATCTTCGGCTGTTCCTTGTAGAGGCCGCGGACGAAGCCCGAATCGTCGATCTCGCGCAGGAAGTGGAAGTTCCACAGCGCCAGCGGATGGATTCTCGCCGCGTCACCGTTCTTTTCGTCCTGCTTGAGGGCTTCCTGATAGACGTTGCTGACGGCGTCGATGCCCGGATAGAGGTTGGGCTCCAGCACCGGGGCCAAGTCGTCGTACAGGATTTCCGCGGTCGCGCGGTCGAGCTTGCCTTCCTTGGTGTGCTTGTCCATCAGGATCTGCACGGTCTTTTCGCGGTTCTGCTTGAAGAACGCGATGCCCTCGATCATTGCCTTGAGGTTGCGGGTGATGATGTCGGGATGGTTGTCGACCATGTACTTGCTTGACGACAGGGTCATGAAGAAGACCATCGGCTGCGGCGGGATATCGATGATCTTGAGGCCGTTGCGGCTGACGAATTCGAGCCGCGGCTGGGTCATGAAGCAGGCGTCGATGTCGCCTTCCATCAGCATCTGCTCGAGGCTCTTGCGGTTGACCTGCTTTTCGCCGTCGGGCAGTTCGACGCGGGCCTCGCGCACGATCTCGACCTGATCGGTGTCGGGGTTGAGCCCGTTCTGCTTCAGGTACAGCCAGGTGTTGAGGCCGGGGTGGCGGCCGCGCGAGCCGAACCGGCGCTTGCGCACGTCCTCCAGCTTCTCGATCCCGGTGTCGGGGCGCGTCACCAGCTTGATGTTGTTCTTGCTGACGGTCTGGCCGAGGTAGACCCAGGTGTCGCCACGGGCGCGCGCGGCGTAGGTGGAGACGTGGTTGCCCGAGACGAACTCGATCTCGCCGGTGGGTACCAGCTTGTGAGCGTCCTCACGGCCGATGATCTTGTCGTATTCGACCGACAGGCCGTTGCGTTCCCATGCGCCCGATTCCTGGATGACGTGCATCAGGGCGAGGTGGCTCGAGGAACGGTAGGGGAAATGGATATGGTCCAACTGGGTGGTCCTCCTGGTTGTGTTATGGCCGGATGGCCTTATGGGGAACGGGCGGCCCGAGGACCGCCCGCATCCGGAATTCCTACTTGCACTTCACTTCGGTGACTTCGGCGCCCTCGCCCATGTAGGTGATCTCGCAGGCCATGCCGGCCTTGAGCGCACCGCGCTTGGCTTCCTTGCCGCCGACATTGACCTTCGTGCGGCTGCCGGAGACCTTGGACTTGAACGCCTTGCCGTCGGCCTTGTAATGCAGGATGCGGCCATCGTTCTCGACCTTGTCGAGGCTGGCGTTGACGGTCTTCAGGCCGCCGCGCTCCTTGGCCAGTTTCGCCATCGCCTCATCCGACAGCGGCTCGCCCGGCAGACCGTGACGGACAGCCATGTCGTGCAGATAGGTGAAGATCTTGGCATCCGGGTAAGCCGTCGCACCGACAAGTTCGATGACGTCCTGCGCCGTCTGCGGTGAGAAGTCCTCGCTGAACTGCAGCCTGGCGAACTTGAGGAACTCCGGATCCTTCACAACCTTGCCATAGGCCGTGCGGTAGGTCTCGACGATGTCCTTCGAGGTGCCCGGGGGTAGCGCATACCACTTGTCGATCTGGTTGGTCTTGACCCAGAAATTGAACGCCTGCAGCGCGTCGCCCTTGAGCTTGCCCTTCATCAGGTCCGGCATCACCGGAACCTTGGGGAAGGAGATGCGGGGCACGATCTTGCCCTCGGCCGCTTCGCCCAGTTGCACGTAGCCCTCGAACTCCCCGGTCTTGGCCAGGTTCCGGTGCATGCTGATGGACGAAGTCCCGAAGGCGTCGATCTCGCCGCGGCGGGCAGCGAGCGTCAGCGCCGGGGCGCCAGGATAGCCGATGACGAACTTGATGTTCCAGCCGAGCACGTCCTTGCCCCACAGCATCATCTGGCCCCAACTGCGGCTGCCGTCCACGGCACCGATGACTGTCGGCGGCTTGGACTTGTCGGTGACGTTGGGGAACTTCTCCTTGCGCATGGTGACCACGGAGCCACCACGCGCGACGCCGCCGATGAACTCGAACTCAGTCGGGTTGTACTCCACCACCGACTTGCGGAGGTTGTTGGAGTCGACGTAGGAGCTCGACCCGCCGGTCCATGTCGAGCCATCCTTCTTGGCGACCTTGGAGAAGTAATTCATCGCCTGCACGCCGTGGCCGGCGGGCATGTTGCGATAGACGATATTCGGCTTGCCCGGCAGGTACTTTTCGAGGTACCGGCCGACCAGGCGCGTCGTGCCGTCGGTGCCGCCGCCCGGTGAGGAGCCGATGAGGGCGTCGAGGCGTTTGCCCTTGAAATTGACCTCCGCCGCCGCAGCGGGGGTCAGCGCGGTGGCCCCGATCAGGCCAACCCCGAGGAAAAGAACAGTCACATTGCGAATCATATCAGTCTCCCATCAGCGTGGTGCCAGCGGGGTGCTCCAAGGCGGGGAACCTGAATATTCTTGGGCCGCGTCGGGCTGTTCTCGCCCCTTTTTGTACTTCATACCGGTTCCCTGTCCCGTCCGGCGATAGTCCTGACCGCATTGTCGTGGAAAACCGCCGTGGACTCAATCGCCATCCCCGTTCCCGACGTAAAAGTTTCCCCCAAGTCCTGAATTCTATTGATTAGCCGAAAAGACTTTCCACCCACAGATAGAGATCGGGCAGCAGCAGCGGATTCGGCCAGACCACCGAAATTACCGTGTCGAACAAGCCGATCAGGATCGCCTCCGCGATCACGCCGAGGGTCAGCGCCAGCCGCCAGCCGCCGCCATAGATCCGGCAGTAGGCGACGGGGACGATCAGGAAGCTGATGTGGAAGCCGAGAAGGACGATCAGCGCCAGGATGGCGGCGATCCAGCCCGCCGCCTCGAAGTAATAGCGTGTCACCTTGCTGCCGGTGACCGGCGCGTCGGCGGCGCCCGGGTTGCGCCAGTAGCGCCACCCGTCGACCGACAGTTGCAGCACCGCCAGAAAGATGCCGACGCCGGTGACGAAAAACACGTCGAGCGACGCGCGCGGTGGCCACACCAGCGCCGACGCCAGGGCGTAGATCATCGCCGCGAGGAACAACAGCGTGAACACGACGCCGCCCAGCGACTGCATCTTGGGCTGGTCTTCCTCCAAGTAGTAATCCATCGACATTTTGGCGGATTTCCGGTTCTTCCACATCGGCAGAAAGATCGTCCCGACGATCACCAGGAATATGACGATGACGCCGGGGAACAGCATCCAGTCCAGGAAATAGCGGTCGACGCTGAGCCACAGGTAGGTCTGCAACTGCGGCCCTAGGACCACCGCGACCAGCACCGGCGGACGCGGCCAGCCGTAGCGGCGCATGAAAAACCCGACGAACGACATGCCGACCAGAGCCACGAGGTCAGCGTAGGTGAAATTCACCCCATAGGCGGCGGCGATGGTGAAGATCAGGGTCATCGGCACGATGATGTAGTACGGCAGGATCGACACCTTGGCGAAGGTGTTGGCGAGGCCCATGGACAGCCCCGTCGCCAGGATGTTCGACAGCACCACGACAGCGATCATGGCGAAGATGAGGTGCTTGCTGCCGCTGATCATCGGTTCGCCCGGCACGATGCCGACCGCGGCGAAGGCGACCAGCACCAACGCCATCGAGGTCGAACCGGGGATGCCGAAGAACATGGTCGGGATCAGCGCACCGCCTTCCTTGGCGTTGTTAGAACTTTCCGGCGCGATGACGCCGCGCACGTCGCCCTTGCCGAAGTTTTCCGTGTTCTTTTCCGTCTGCGCCGCATGGGCGTAGGCGAACCAGTCCGCCACCGAGGAACCGAGCCCCGGGAGGATGCCGATCCACACGCCGATGATCGAACAGCGGATCACCAGCCACCAGTTCTTGAAGGTGTCCTTCACTCCCTGCCACAGGCCGCTGCCCAGAGTGCCGGTCTGGGAGATCGAAGACCGCCGCACCGAAAGGTCGATCAGTTCGGGAACGCCGAACAGGCCGAGGCCGATGATGGCGACATGGATGCCGTCCCACAGGTAGTAGTCGCCGAAAGTGAAGCGTTCGATGCCGGTGCGGGTCTCGGTCCCGATCAGCGCAAGCCCGAGGCCAAAGGCCGCCGCCATCAGCCCCTTGATTGGCGTGTTGCCGGACAGGATACCGACCGCCGACAGGCCCCACAGCACCAGCATCAGCAGTTCGGGCGAGCCCAGCAGCAGCACCAGCGGCGTCACGATCGGCAGCGCCGCGAGAAACACCGCACCGCCGATCAGCCCGCCCAGCAGCGACGACATATAGGCGGCGCCGAAGGCGCGGTTGGCCTCGCCCTTGCGGGCCATGGGATGACCGTCGACGATGGTGGCCTGGGACCCGGCGCCCCCCGGCACCGCGATCAGGACCGACGGAAACGTATTGGCGGTGTTGGAGATGATGGTGATGCCGAACAGGAGCGCGATGCATTCCATCGGCTGCAGGGTCATCGCGTAGGGCAGCGACATGGCGAGGAGGGTCGAGGACCCCACCCCCGGCATGGCCGCGAATATGGACGACGCGATGACCGCGACGGTCATCAGGATAAGGGGCTTGGTCTGCAGGATTCCGGAGAATCCCTGCGCGATGACATCCCAGTCGTACATTCTTCCCCCTTTTGGCTCGCGCCTTGTCCTCCTGCTGGCGAGGACGTGAGTCTCCGATGGTTGGACGTGATTCGCGGTCGATGAGCAGTTTTTGTGCTGTCGGTGCCTGCAGGACAAAATCGAACTTGCACACTTTTGCCACGAGGCCGGGATGGCGTCCCAGTGCCGTGCCAAGTGCGTCCGTTTCGGCGCGGGCAGCGTCGATTCCGTCGAGAATGTGCTGGAATGTGACGGCCGGAATGGCCACTGGTGACATGGCCACTGGTGACAGAGCCACCTCGCCGCCAAGCGGTCCCTTCTCCATTACGCCGGCCACGGTTTTCTGCCTGCCTGTTGTTTCTTCTTCGGCTGCCGGCGATGCCGCAACCGCCTTTCGATGATTGAAAATCATTTCACAGGTTGGAATGCGAAGCAACCACGGCACGTTCAACCATTACCAGCACTCATGCTACCGTTGAAAGAGGCTTTGGATCGCAATGGCCTGAACCCGCGGCAACTTGGGCCTTTCCCGCGCCCGATAATGGGACGAAAATCGGCCCCCGACGGAGGTTGAGATGACGGCGCAGACACGGATTCCCTGCGTCCTGATGCGTGGCGGCACGTCGAAGGGCGTGTATTTTCTTGCGTCCGACCTGCCGGCACCGCGCGACCTGCGCGACCGGGTGCTGCTGCGCGTCATGGGGTCGCCCGATCCGCGCCAGATCGACGGGCTCGGCGGCGCCGATCCGCTGACCACCAAGGTCGCCATCGTCGGCCCCTCGTCGCGCCCAGACGCCGACATCGACTACCTGTTCGCCCAGGTCGTGGTGGACGAACCCACGGTCGATATCAGTCCCAATTGCGGCAACATGCTCGCAGGCGTCGGCCCCTTCGCCATCGAGGCCGGCCTGTTCCCCGCCGCCGACCCGGTTACCCGCATGCGCATCCACATGGTCAACACCCAGAACGTCTGCGAGGTGACGATCCGCACGCCCTCCGGCACCGTCACCTACGACGGCGACGCGCGCATAGACGGCGTACCGGGCACCGCCGCACCGGTGATGATCGATTTCCTCGATACCGCGGGCTCCACCTGCGGCGCGCTGCTGCCGACCGGCAATGTCGTCGATGTCATCGATGGAATCCCCTGCACGCTGATCGACAACGGCATGCCGGTGGTGGTCATGGACGCGCGCCGGTTCGGGCGCACCGGTTTCGAGGACCGCGACGCGATGAACAACGACGCGGAGCTCAAGGCCGCGATCGAAAGCATCCGCCTCAAGGCGGGGCCGCTGATGAACCTCGGCGACGTGACCCTGAAGGTCGTGCCCAAGATGTGCCTCGTCGCGCCTCCCGCCCACGGCAGCGCGGTGACGACGCGGTGCTTCATCCCCCATGTCTGCCACGCCACCATCGGTGTGCTCGCCGCCGTCACTATCGCCACCGCCTGCGCACTCCCCGGCTCTGCTGCCGACGGCATCGCCGTCGTGCCCGACGGTGCGAGCAAGCTGATGTCGGTGGAACACACGACCGGCGAGGTCACGGTGGGCCTCGATCTCGAGGGTGGGGCCAACGCGCCGGTAGTGCGCCGTGCCGCGCTGCTCAGGACGACGCGCCGCATGATGGAGGGTTTCGCGCTGGTACCCGCCGACGTGTGGGACGGGCGCAGCGGCCTCGACCGCCGGGCGGCGGAATAGACGTATAATAACCAAAGCGTTTCGCAGTGTAGGAAGAGGATCATCACGTCATGGCCGATGCGGCACCCAAATCCATCCTGGTCGTCTCGGCCCACGCCGCCGATTTCGTCTGGCGCGCCGGCGGCGCCATCGCGCTCTATGCCAAGCGCGGCTACCACGTGCGGGTGGTCTGCCTGTCGTACGGCGAACGCGGCGAATCGGCCAAGGTCTGGGTCTCGGGGGAACGCGACATGGCGAAGGTCAAGGCGGGACGCCGCGACGAAGCGGAACGCGCCGCCGCCATCCTCGGCGGGGTGCCGGAGTTCTACGACCTCGGCGACTATCCCCTGCGCGTGCCGGACGAGGCGATCTATCGCCTCGCGGACACGTTTCGCGAACTGCGTCCCGAATTCGTCCTCACCCATGCGCTGGAGGACCCCTACAATTTCGATCATCCCCTTGCCGCCCACGTCACCCAGGAGGCGCGAATCATTGCCCAGGCCCACGGCTACAAGCCCGACGTGAAGGTCATCGGCGCGCCCCAGGTCTACCTGTTCGAGCCGCACCAGACCGAGCAGTGCAACTGGAAGCCGCAGTTCATCCTCGACATCACCGAGGTGTGGGACCAGAAACGCAAGGCCTTCGAGGTGATGGCGGCACAGGAATACCTTTGGGATTACTACACAAGGGTGGCGCTCAATCGCGGCATCCAGGGCAAGCGCAATTCCGGCCGCGACATGACCTACGGCGAGGCCTACCAGCGCATCTTCTCGAGCGCGTCGGACCATTTCATCTAGCCCCGGAGAGACGGATCATGAGCCGCGATATTTCGGCCGAACAACAGCAACAGAAGCTGAAGGAAGAGGCGAAGTTCCTCCCGCGCACGCCGAGCGAGGAGTTGGGCCCCATGTACCCCGTCGGCAAGCCCGACGCACGCGGCACCGACCTCGTCCACTCGGCCAGGACCGGCAAGGACGTCGAAGGGCAGATTCTCTATGTCCGCGGCCAGGTCAAGGACCTGACCGGCGCGCCGGTGCCGGGCGCCGAGGTCGAGATCTGGCACGCCGACCCGCACGGGCGGTACCCGCATCCCTGCGATCTCAACCCGGCACCCCTCGATCCCAGCTTCTCCGGCTGGGCGAAGATCAACGCCGACGGCGAAGGCCGCTTCCGCCTGCGCTCGACCAAGCCCGGTCCCTACCCGACCTCGACGCCGGGCTGGTGGCGCCCGCCCCACGTGCATTTCCAGGTGACGACGCCCCACGACCGGCTCATCACCCAGATGTACTTCCCGGGCGAGGAGTTGAACGACCAGGACGAGCTGCTGACCCGCCATCGCCGCCTCAAGCAGGACGACCGGGTTACTGCCAAGGTCCTGCCCCTCGAGGACGGTATGGAAAAAGGCGCACTGTTCATCGAATTCGACATCGTGCTGCCGACGCCGCAATCGGTGGCGCGTCAGATCGCGGCGCGGGCGAAGAAGTAGCGGCGCACCGCAACCGAGGTTGACCGGCTTTTCCGGCAACATTCGACCGCGTATGGTACCCGGCCCGAAACCACGACAATCCCACGACGATTTTCCAGCGAGGACGATGATGCGCGAGCGCGCCCCACGACGCCCCAAGACTAACGCCGCCGGTGAAGCCGCCTTCCCGAAGATCGACCGGCCGAAGGGGCTCGGCAACCGGCGTATGGGCTGGGGCTCCGACGTCGCGGCGGAGGCGATCCGCCGCCTCGACCTCCGGTATATCGCCCTGGTGCCGGGCGCGAGCTACCGCGGGCTGCACGATTCCATCGTCAACTACCTCGGCAACGCCAACCCGCAGATGCTGGTGTGCCTGCACGAGGAGCACGCCGTCGCCATCGCCGACGGCTACGCCCGGGTAACGGAAACGCCGATGGCGGTGGCGCTGCATTCGAACGTCGGGCTGATGCATGGCATCATGCCGATCTTCAATTCCTGGTGCGGCCGCACGCCGGTGATCGTATTCGGCGCAACCGGCCCGGTCGACGCCGACAAGCGCCGCCCGTGGATCGACTGGATCCACACCGCCAGGGACCAGGGCGCGATGATCCGCCCCTTCGTCAAGTTCGACGACCAGCCGGCCTCGCCCCAGGCGACGGTGGAGGCGATCCTGCGCGCGGCGCAACTGGCGACGACGAAGCCGTTCGGCCCAGTCTATGTCTGCCTCGACGCCGAGTTGCAGGAAGCGCCGCTCACGTCCGAGGTCGCGTTTCCCGACCCGGCACGCTTCCGTGCCGCGCCACCGCCCCCCGCGCCCGAGGAAATAGTGAAGGAAACGCTGCGCCTCGTGTGCAAGGCACGCTTCCCGCTGTTCATGATGGGCCGGGTCTCGCGGCGCGAGGACGACTGGGCCCGGCGCGTGCGCCTCGCCGAAGCCTTGGGCGCCGTCGTCATCACCGACCAGCACAACGCGGCGGCGTTCCCGACCGAACATCCCAACCACGTCGCGGCACCATCCTTCCGCGCGGGCAAGGCGGTGGCGGAGCTCCTCAACAACGCCGATGTCATCGTATCCTTCGACTGGCTCGACCTGGCCGGCACGTTGCGTCACGTCTTTGGGCACGCCCAGACCCAGGAGCCGGTCGGGTCACGCATCGTGTCCTGTTCGCTCGATTCCTACGTCCACAACGGCTGGAGCGCCGATCACCAGGCCCTGCCCGCGGTGGACGTGCCGGTGCTGGCCGATCCGGATACCTTCGTCGCACAAATGCTCGACGCGCTCGGCCCGGCAGCGAGGAAGACCGCACCCCTTCCCGCCGCGGCGCGCAAGATCACCCACTGGACCAAGAGCCCCGGCGGCAAGCTCAAGCCCTCCGCCTCGGGCCCGCTCGGTCCCCTCGATCTCGCCCTCACGGTCGCGGCGTTCGCGCGCGCCAACAAAGGCACGCTTTCCCGCACCGCATTGGGCTGGGCGGGGGAAGCCTGCCGCTTCGATCATCCGCTCGATTTCCTCGGCAACGACCAGGGCGGCGCCGTCGGCACCGGCCCGGGCCACAGCGTCGGCGCGGCGCTGGCGCTGCGCGACAGCGACCGCATGGCGCTGTCGGTGATCGGCGACGGCGATTACCTGATGGGCGTGTCGGCGCTGTGGACCGCATCGCACGTGGAATTGCCGATGATGATCGTCGTCGCCAACAACCGCTCCTACTTCAACGACGAGGGCCACCAGGAGCGCGTGGCGCTCGACCGCGACCGGCCGAAGGACAACAAGTGGATCGGCCAGCAGATCGACAAGCCCGCGGTGGACCTCGGCAAGATGGCGGAGGCGCAGGGCTTCAAATCGGAACAGGTGGCGACGACGAAGGAGCTGACGGCGGCGCTGGCGCGCGGGAAGAAAGTCGTCAGGGGCGGAGGGCGCACCCTCATCGACGCCCGCGTGCTGCCGGGCTATGCCGAGGCCGCCGCGCGCGGTGCCTCCGGTGGGCGTGGGGGGACGTAGGCCAATACCATCTCCTCCTCAGGACGACCGACACCGGCTTATTTCGGAAGAAAACCCGGGGTTCAGGTCAATTCAAACAGCAGTGTCATGCGGCTTCGATGGGATCAGCCGGCACCAGCATCGAAATGATCCTACAGCATCTCCTTCATGTTACTGACGGGTCAGTGTCAGGTCTCCCGGCTTCTCAGGCCATGGATGCAGTAAGTCAAGCGGCACCGATCGCCCATCTTCCTGAACAATTCGGACGTGATGGCGCCGCAACTGCCGTGGTTCTGCGACACCGCATGAATGGGCAATGATCTCTACCTCATGCACGAGGTTGCGACAGTAATTTGCCACTTTAACGGACTTGTCTGCCGGGTTGAGGCCGTGTTGCAAACGAGGGTTATGGGTCGTGATGCCCGTAGGACAGGTGTTTTTATTACACTTGAGCGCTTGAATGCATCCGAGCGAGAACATGAAACCGCGGGCCGAAGTAACAAAATCCGCGCCGGCACACAGCGCCCACGCGACGCCGGATGGCGTGATCAATTTGCCCGAAGCAATCAGTCTTACCCGATCCTTCAGGTCATGTGCCCTGAGTATATTGGCGACCATTGGAAGGGACTCGTGGATAAGCAGGCCCACATTGTCCATCAAAGGCATCGGAGCTGCGCCAGTGCCGCCATCCCCGCTGTCGAGCGTGATAAAATCCGGTGCATGTCGAGAGCCGCGTTTCTGGATTTCTTCGCATAACGATATCAGCCAGCCATAAGCTCCGATGACGGATTTGAAACCAACCGGTTTTCCCGTCACGTCGCGAATGTGATTAATGAAATCGAGCAAATCACCGATTGAATTGATTTCCGGATGCCGGTTGGGAGAGATCGAGTCCTGCCCTTCCGGAATGTTTCGGATCGCAGCAATCTCGGCCGTAACCTTGGCGGCGGGAAGTATTCCACCCTTGCCGGGCTTTGCACCCTGGCTGAGCTTCAATTCAAACATTCGCACCTGCTCATTCTTCGCGATGTCCCGGAGCTTCCCGTCATCGAGCTTTCCATCCTGCGCCCGCACCCCGTATTTGGCTGTACCAATCTGGAAAACGATGTCGCAACCGCTTTCCAGATGATAGGGCGCGAGGCCCCCTTCACCGGTATTCATCCAGCAATTCGCCATTTTTGCTCCACCGGATAATGCCCGTACGGCAGGCGCGGACAGCGCCCCATAACTCATCCCCGAAATATTGAAGAACGACGGGGCGTCATAGGGTTTCCGGCAATCTTTCCCGATCCTCAACGGCCTTGTCCTAGCAGCATCCTCTTCGAGAGTCGGGAATGGACAGTTGACAAAGATTGCCGTCCCCTGGGGCGTCAGATTCTTGGTTGATCCGAAGGCGACGGTGTTGTCCTCGCCGCTTGCCGCCCGGTATGCCCATCCTCGTTCGGCGCGATTGAAAGGCATTTCTTCACGGTCCATGGCAAAGAAATACTGGCGAAAAAATTCCCCCAATGCGGAGAACAGGTACCGGAACCGGCCAATTACCGGATAGTTTCGGCGGATCGCGTCGCCCGTCTGGGTAACGTCGAGGACAAAAAACACAAACAAAATTACGACGAATACCCCGACCGCAAACACGAACAGGGCCGCCATCGCATTTATGGAGCTCATCGTCAGATCTGTGATGATTGACATCGTGTCCTCTTCTCTTTATCGCCGAGAAACCGGATTTCCTATGGTTTGGAAATCAAATCCGCAAATCGCATTGAAGGGATACTTGAGAGGCACCTTAGACGAGGGATGGAGCGCTGGCTGGGAAAATCGTGGTCCTGGCTCCCGTCAATACCCGCACGTTCACTTTCACAGGACTTCACATCGTTGCCGCTCACATTCAGAGCGCGACTTGCCACTGAAGCGGGGCGCGCTTTCGTCGGCGCAACCCGGTACCAAAACGGCAAGCGCCGCCCCGGATCCTTCGGGGCGGCGCACTGCGTTCCGGACGAGCGGGGGATGCGCGGGAACTCACTCGCAGTCGTGCGAGCCACGCGGCTCCCCGCAGACCGGACGTTCCTCCATGGACATTTGCGAAGGAGTGGCGGCGAACCCGACCTGCGAGACGGACAGAATTGTTGCGAACGCGGTAGAGAGAGCGATGAGATACTTGTGCATGGTAACCTCCATAAGACGTGCAATTGGTGATGCGCGAATCCTAACGTCAATCGCACCGCTTATGGAAATGACACCTGTTCAAAGAAGCGAGAGCCGTGCGTTACCGTCCGTGATCGACCAATCAAGCCGCACAACATCCGCAACCGGACCCGCATCCTTCAATTCGCGGAGTCCGTCCGCAGCAACATGAAGTTGGTCAAGCGACCATCGAGGGACTTCACCTCGCGCGCCGATCAACGGAGATGGGACTGCAAGCGGGTCAAGAGTGACTTAAACTTTATGGCCTTTACGATGTAATCATCTGCGCCGGCGTCGAGTCCACGAACAACGTCCGCATCGGATTGCAGTCCGCTCAACATGACGATGGGCACCTTGATACCCTGGCGCCGCATCAACCGACACAAGTCACGGCCGTCCATGTCCGGGAGTCCAACGTCCAGCAAGAGAAGGTCAAATCGGCTTTTGAACACAGCCTCGAGTGCGGCCCGCGCACAATGCGCCAGTTCCGTGTCGAATTCCCCGACGATCTGGAGTTGTTCGGCCAGCAGTTCGGCCAGGTCGCTGTCATCGTCTACCAAGAGCAGGCGCTTTCGCTCCATCGCCGGAGTCCTCTTGCGGCTTTTCCCAATGACGACAGTTAAATTTGCAGGGGCCTGAGGGTCAAATTACAGGGAATCAAGTTCTTGTGATGTGGCACAAGAAGTATGGGTTTTCCTGGGCAAACACCGTAGATTGCTTCGGAATTCGGACCGACGTTGTCATGGGATAATCCGGGGCGCAAGAATTCGGTACACGCGGAATGTCAATCACGCCTTCACGTACAAAAAGGGAGCCAGAAAATGCCGTTCATGAAATCACTGCCTGACACCGCCAACGTGCGCGAGATCTTTGGCCTCAAGCCCGAATTGCGCCGTGCGCACGGGGAGATGGGCCGGATTATCATGCGCGGCGATTCCGAACTCACGCCGGCCGAGCGAGAGACCATCGCCGCCTACGTGTCCCGCATCAACCGATGCGACTATTGCTACGGCGGACATTCGGAACTGGCGAAGAGCCTAGGAGCCAACTCAAGCATTTTCGAGAATATGTTCGACGATGTGGATGCTGTGCCCGTATCGGAAAAACTGAAGCCCATCCTGCAGTTCGCCAATGTGCTCACGTTGCAGCCAGGCAAAGTGAGCCAGGCCCATGCCGATGCGGTATATGCGGCAGGCTGGAGCGAGAAGGCACTTCATGACGCGATACTGGTTATCTGCCGCTTCAATTTCATGAATCGGCTGACCCTCGGGCATGGGCTTGACCCTGCGCCGGAGAATTTCGAAAAGCGCGCGGCAAGCATGGCCTACAGCACAGGTCCTCAAGGCAAAGAGTAACCGTCCCTCCGCAGTGACGTTGCAATGGTGCACCCATGACGTTCATCCCATCCTTTCCTTCGGACGCAACCGTCAGGACGGTCATGGCCCAGCGGCCTGAGATTTACCGGCATTGGCACCAAGTTGGTGAAGGCATCATGCGTGGCGATTCACCTTTTACGCCCGGTGAACGGGAGCTGATCGCGGGTTACGTATCAGGACTCAACGCCTGTGCGTACTGTCATGGGGCCCACACGGCCGTGGCGGTGGCCTTCGGCTTCCCGGAGAGCCTCATGCCCTCGCTGCTCGACAATATCGACGAGGCCCCGATCGATGAAAGAATGAAGCCAGTACTGAAGTTCGTCAGAAAGCTCACCTTGACACCCGCGCAAATGACGAAGGCCGATGCCGAGGCCATATTTACCGCCGGATGGGAGGAAATCGCGGTTCACGACGCCGTAGCGGTGTGCTGCTACTTCAACTTCATGAACCGTCTTGTGTTCGGTCACGGCATCGAGTTCGATCCCGACCCGGACAAGGTCCGTATGTTGGCGGAGAGGAAAAAACAACTGGGCTACGCGAACAGGGATGACCTTCCTGAGGACCATCCGCTGGTACGGAAGGTTCGCGCAGGAAAAGAAGCAATCAGCTCATCCAGTTAATATGCGAACGAGAGGTCCGGCATCATGCCATTCATGAAATCTTTTCCTGAAGAGTCCGAAATCGGCGATGTGTATCGATTCGATTCTTTCATTTGGCATCCTTTTGGCGAATTTTCCAGGAAGCTTATGCGCGGTCCCTCTCCCCTGACACCAGGTGAACGAGAACTGATTGCGGGTTACGTCTCCGGGCTCAACGCCTGCGAATTCTGTCACGGGGCGCATACGGCCGCCGCCGTCGCGTTCGGCTTCCCCGAGGACCTGATGCCGAAACTGCTCGATAACGTCGATACGGCGCCGGTGCCGGAAAAGCTGCGGCCCATTCTCAAATTCGTCAAGAAGCTGACCCTGACGCCGGCCAGAATGGTCCAGGCCGACGCCGATGCGGTTTTCGCCGCCGGCTGGACTGAAGCCGCACTCCATCACGCCATCGCGGTCGCAGCCCGATACAACCTCGTCAACCGCCTCATCCACGGGCACGGTATCGGGGCCAATCCGGACACGTTCCGGGCGCGGGGGGCACACATCGCAGGCAAGACCGGGGATAATTGGAAGGAGAACGAGAGCGTCCTCGATCGCCAAGGCCAGGAAAAGGGCTAACGCACCACCCGACGCAGGTCCCAAAGCAGACCACATCCATGATAAAGCCTTTATTTCTTCCACGGCATGGGGCCGTTGACCGTAAACAGCACCCCCTCGGGACGGAACGCGTAGAAAACGAAAGCAAACGTCACGTCATAGACGACATCCTCAAGTGCCCCGTCGGGGTTACGACGTTGTGCGACGACGTTGCCGATGTCCCGCCCTTTCGCAATTTCCGACGCATCGAGTGCCGAGGCGTTCCCGGCCTGCCACGACAGCTCAAGGTTCCCTACCTGTATTCGGCCTTCCCTGCGCAACAGTTCCAGCGTCCACGCCCTTTCGCCCACGGCGACGACGTACGCCATGGCCGGCACCTTGTCGTGAAGCGGGCCGGAAAAGAAGGCGGGCGCCGCCGATGCATCGTAACCGACATAGGGATTTTGGCCATATCGCCTCAGGTCCGGCTCGGAGGGGACGAGGACCTGCCCCTTGGGAGTCCGAGCCCTGAACCGGTCGAAAGATTCGAGGCGCGAAGGGATCATCCTGAGGCGTTTTCCCGTCATTGTCCCGACAATGGCTTCGCCGCTGAACTGCTGCCACCAGCTTTCCGTTTGCCGGTCATACATGACAAGGTCGGAGTGACGGAGTTTCCCCGTCGTACCAAAGTCGAGATCGCGCCCGTCAACGCGCCTCTCGAATACGATCGCCGCGTTGCACAACGGACAATACGTGACAGCCACCGGAACGCCCCCGAGCGTATCGTTGACGATCTCGTGCCAGGTGAGGATACGCAACGGATAGGCTTTGGATTCGCCATTGATGGTAAGACCGATAACGGGATCCCGCGACGACAGGTCCTGCACCTGTTCGACATCGACGAAAGCGGGCTGGTCGATCGCGGGGATACCATCCCTCGGGGGACCACCGGAACGCACCTCGTCGAGAGGCACGGAAAACCGCGTAAAATCGGTCCGGGGCCATTCCATGACCCAGGAACGCGGCGCCGCCGGAGCCTGGAGCGCAATCACGGCGACCGTGACGAATCCGAGCACCGCGCTCAGGATCGTCACTGCGCTGATTTTCGTCCGTTTCCGCATCGCGAATGTCCATTCAATGCCCGGAACGATCATTCACCCCGAAGCGACGGTCGCCTCAGCTCGCCAGGCGATATCCATCCTTTTCGGTGACGATCAATGGTGTGGCCATGCGGTCCTGTCCTATCTTCTGACGCAAGCGGAAGACGTGGGATTCAATGGTGTGGGTTTCGATATCCGACCTATAGCCCCAGACCTCCTTGAGAAGGCGACTTTGGCTTACAGCCCGACCGCGTGTTCTGTAGAGGTACTTGAGAAGACGGGTCTCTTTGTCGGTCAGGCGGATCTGTTTGCCATCTGAACCGACCAAAAGCTTTTCTGCGGAAACGAGGACGAACGGCCCCATCCTGATGACCGCATCTTCGGACAGATCATGCTGTCGGAGGTGCGCGCGCAATCGCGCCAGCAGGATGCCGAGCGTGAAAGGTTTCGTAATGTAATCGTTTGCACCGGCATCCAGCGCCAGAATCTGATCAGCCTCCGAATCGCCGGAAGCCAATATGACGACGGGCCGGAAGAATCCTTCTCGCCGAACGAGGCGGCATAATTCGCGCCCATCCATGCCTGTCAGATCGAGACTTATAAATGCAGCATCGAAATGCCGTTGCTGCATCGCGTCCAAGGCCTCCCGCCCCGTCGAAGCGGCCAGCACCTCCATACCTTCATGCAGGGAAAGTTGTTCCGCCAAGCTGCGGGCGAACTCTCGATCGTCGTCAACGATGAGAATACTTTTTGTCATGATGCGGTTCTCTACGGTCGCCAGCGTCCCGGTGCCTCGATACCCGAGAAGCCCCGGGACCGATGACGCTAGCGCTTCACCCGAAACGGCTCCGGCATGAAGAAGGCTTGCGACTTTCCGGCGGCCTGGTGGCAGGCCGCGCAGAACGTCACGTTCTCGTTCCCGCGTCCCTTGGTAACGCCGATGACGGAACCGTCGGGTCCGATCAGCGTGTATTTCCAGTCGGCGCTCTCGGCATTAAAGCCGGTCGGCATCTTTTCCATGAGGAAAAGTGGCCCCGCGGCCGCCTTTCCTGCCGACTGCACCATCATGCTGTCCTTGGCGAGAATGGAACCGACAGGCAGAACCAGGTCTTGCTCGTACTTGCCGTAATCCCGCGCGATATCGTTGGCATAGTTATTGACGAAGCGATTTCCGTGGGTTTCGGAGGGATAGGGCGCAACGTTGTAGCGACGCCAAGTCTGATACTGTCCCGCGACTGCCAGTCCAGATCTCGCGTATCCGCGCGACAGATTCGCCTTGAGCCCCTGGTAAAGCTTGGTGGCCTGCGCGTTGGTCACTTTGACAGCCTTGGCCGGTGCGCATGGGTTGGCACCGCATGGATTCGCCGCCCCGCAGGGATTCGCCGCCGGGGCACAGGGATTGGCGCGTGGGGCGCAAGGATTTGCCGCCTTGGGAGCACAGGGATTCGCCGCCTTCGGCGCGCAGGGATTGACCGCCCTGGGAGCGCAGGGATTGGCGCGGCGTGGACCGCACTGGGCCAGGGCGCCCGTCATCCCGACGCCCGCGGCAATAGCAACGGCAGCCCCAAGCAATCGGGCCTTATTGATATTACGTTCCATTGTGGCCTGTCCTTTCCTCTTCGACGTATCCTTTGCGCCCCGTCACCGGACTACCGGCGCTTCGCGCCATAGGGATTCTTGGCGCCACAGGGATTCTTGCTTGAATCAGCCGCTATTCGGACTGGTCTTCGCGGGGCTCCTTGGCGCCACCTGATGTTACGGGATTCTTAGCGCCACAGGGATTCTTGGCGGCGCAGGGGTTCTTGGCGGCGCAGGGGTTCTTAGCGGCACAAGGATTTTTCGGCGCGCAAGGGTTCTGTGCCCCGCGTGGCGCACATGGATTGGCAGACTGGGCGTTCGCGGGAAGACTGGTCGCCGTGGCAAGCCCGCCCAGCGCAACGGCTGAACCGATAATACCCAGGTATTTCATCCTCTTTAAGGTCAGCATGTCGAATTCTCCTGTTGCGGAGGAACCTCATTGTCCATCCGTAACAACAGGTTCGTTGCCGGCCCGCAAAAGGTTACATGCCCTTAATGGTCCTGCCGTCCGTCGGCTGCGGTTTCCGAGTCACCTCCTTAGGCCCTTGTGTTCGAACGAAAATCAGACGACACCGAAAAAATTCCCGGTGATTTGGAACCAGCTGAGCCTTGGATTTGCCGCCTCACCAGGTGTTTACTTCCCCGTGAACGGCGCGAAGGTTACAAAATGGCTGTTCGCGGCGGCACGAGACGCGCCCGGCCCGCAGGTCCGACCACGACGGTTCCGCGCATGCATGCTTCGAAGAGGACTGACGTCACCGAGACGGCGGATCGCCTGCACCGCGAACTGATGCACGCGGCCCAGGCGGGCGACGGGGACGCGTATGAACGGCTCCTGCGGGACATCGTCCCGCTGCTCCGCAGATACGTGCGCTGGCGTCAGGGTCGCTGGTCCCGCGAGGAGATCGAGGACGTCGTGCAGGACATCATTGTCTCCGTTCATGTGGCGCGTGCCACCTACGACCCGCGGCGGCCGCTCCGTCCCTGGCTGCTCGCGATCGCCCGAAACCGGGTCGCGGACGCGGCACGCCGAACGGCACAACGGAGCGCCCATGAAACCGCCGTCGATCCGCTTCCTGAAACCTTTTCCCGTACCGAAACGAACCTGCATGGTGAGACCCGTGCGGAAATTCTGCTGATGAAGCGCGCGATCGAAGGTCTTTCGGAGAACCAGAGGAGGGCGATCGAGTTGCTGAAGCTACAGGAGCTCTCCTTGAAGGAGGCATCGGCAGCGACCGGCCTGAGCGTGCCGGCGCTGAAAGTCACGGTACACCGCGCCATCAAGTCGCTCAGGGCGACGTTTGGACGGGGTACGCCATGAACCAGACGGACAACCTGATCCGGCGTCTCGCCGCCGGCTGCGTGGGAACGGCAAGCCTGCCCTCGCCACAGCGGCGCATGCTGTCGTGGTTTGCAGCTTCCATTCCCTACGTCGCGCTCGTGGTCCTGGTCATGTCGCCCAGGCCGGACCTGTTCGACAAGGTCATGGACACCCGGTTCGTGATCGAACAGTCCGGTGCCCTCCTCACGGCACTGACCGCGGCGATGGCGGCTTTCTGTGCCACCATTCCGGGCCTTCCGACCTGGCGCCTCCTCTTGCCGCTTGCGCCTCTGGCCCTCTGGGTCGGCAGCCTGGGCCAGGGCTGCCTCTCGGCGCTCTTCGAGAGAGGGACGGCGGCGCTGAAGCTCATGCCCGACCTGATCTGCTTCCCGGCCATCCTGATGGTCAGCCTGCTGCCGGCCATCCTGATGATAACGATGCTCCGTCGCGGGGCGCCGCTGATGCCCAAGATCACGGTGGCTTACGGTGCCCTGGCCGCGACGGCGCTTGGCAATTTCGGCCTGCGCCTGTTCCATCCGCAGGATGCGAGCCTGATGGTGCTGGTCTGGCAGTTTGGTACGGTGGTCATCCTCACCGCGTTCGCCAGCCTGTTCGGACGCCGTCTTCTGCGGTGGCGCCACGTTGCCGCCACATGACGATGCGCCCCAAGTTCAACGGGAGGCACGCCTGCACATGAGCGTACCTCTCCGCAAGAATGAACGCCTTGTCTCCGCCGCCTATGAGGTGATGGAGTGCATGCGCGTGCTGCACAAGAGCGGCAGCAATCTGGTGGCGGAGGCGCTTCAGAAGAACGAGTTCATCGAGTGGGAGCATTATCCCCCCGACGACGTGTATGACCCGGAATCGCGGGCTCAATACTATTTTCACGCCCACCCGGTGTCTGAAGTGCGCTTCTCCGATTATGGACACTTTCATACGTTCCTTCGCTTTGACGAAGAGGCCGGAGGTTCCCGGGGCTCCGGCAATCCGCAAGACCCGAACAGTGGCGGCATCTGCCACATTGTCGGAATCTCGATGACGCGGGAGGGTCTCCCCGAACGGCTGTTCACGGTCAATCGCTGGGTTACAGGAGAATCCTGGCGTCCCGCGGCCGAGATCACAGAAACGCTTGACCGTTTTGAAATCGACCTGAGTTCGCCGTCCTGGCCGCTCAATCGCTGGCTCTCGGCGATGGTTGTGCTTTACCGCGCCGAAATCACTGTGTTGCTCAAGGAGCGGGACGAGAGGATTGCGTCCTGGGAAGCCGCGCATCCAGGCACCGACGTGCTGGAAGACAGAGCGCTGGAAATTACCTCGGCGCTTGAGATTTCCTTGGACCGGAAGATAAAGGCGCTTCAAGCAACCGCCTGAGGAGAAAACCGTGCGGATGACTCGCCGGACGATATTGCTGGCTCTGCTCTTGCTGGCGCTTCCCTATCGAGGTGCCATAGCGGCTCCCCGGGCGGAGTTGTGGGCGAAATGGCTCACACACGATCCGACTCCCCGAAAAGCCATCGACCACACATCCTGGGCCCAATTTCTGAGGCATTATGTGCAGGTCGGCCATGATGGGATCAATCGCGTCACCTATGCGTCGGTAAGCAGGGACGACAGAGAAAAGCTCGACCCTACGTGGACGGGCTAGCCTCCATCAGGATCCGTACCTATGCGTGCCGCGAGCAATTTGCCTACTGGGTGAACCTGTACAACGCGCTTACGGTTCAACTTGTTCTCCGTCACTACCCCATCAAGAGCATTCGGGAGATTCGCATTTCGCCGGGGTGGTTCTCCGTCGGGCCCTGGGGTAAGAAGCTGGTTGTCGTCGAGGGAGAAAGACTGAGCCTCGACGACATCGAGCACCGGATTCTCCGGCCGATTTGGAAAGACCCACGGATTCACTATGCGGTCAATTGCGCCGCCGTGGGGTGTCCGAACCTGCAGCCCCGGCCCTTCACGGCGGACGGATTCGAGCAAATGCTGGATCAAGCGGCACAGGGCTTCGTGAACCACCCGAAAGGGGCGCGTGTCGTTGACGGGAAGCTCCACGTCTCGAGCATCTATGACTGGTACAAGGAGGACTTCGGAAGCAGCGATACAGGCATCATCGCCCATTTGAGGCATTACGCGGACGAGGGCCTGGCGAGGATCTTGAGAGCATCTCCGCTATCCAGGAACATGATTACGACTGGTCACTGAACGACGCACCCGCGGCCAGTTTCCCAAGATTCCGACACAGTTGAGGGCCGACGCACCGTTGTTCGGTTTGACGAGGACGGTTGTCCGCAACGTCGGGCTTTGACCGACCATTTCATGCTATTCTTTCTTCCCCCGCCATTCCTCGGTGGTGTCGAAGACCTCTTCGGCGAGGTGCATGGCGCCGTTGGCGGCGGGCAGGCCGCAGTAGAGGCCCGACTGGAGGATCGCCTCCTTGATCTCGGCGCGCGTCACGCCGGTGTTGGCGGCGGAACGCAGGTGCATGCGCAATTCGGCCTCGCGGTTGAGCGCCACCAGCATGACGATGGTGATGAGGCTGCGGGTCTTCTTGTCGAGGCCGGGGCGCGACCACACCTCGCCCCAGGCGTAGCGGGTGATGAAATCCTGGAAGTCGGCGTTGAAGTCGTTGCGGTTCTTCTCGGCACGATCGACGTGGGAGTCGCCCAGCACCGAGCGCCGCGTGCTCATGCCCTGCTTGTGACGGTCGCGTTCGTCCATGATCCCCTCCGCCCCTACTTTCGC
>WHSO01000076.1 GCA_009380075.1 Alphaproteobacteria bacterium
CCGAAGCCTTCCAGCGGCACGCCGCCGTAGGTCACCGCGAAGGGCACGACGATGACGACGAAGGACACGCGCAGGCTGTGGGCCACCGCCACCGCCGGAACCGACGCGCCGTAACGTTCCGCCAGCACCGCCATGGCCATGGCGCCGCCCGGGATGGAGGCGAAGAACGACGACTTTCCGTCCACCCCCGACACGCGCGACAGGATGAGCGCGCCGAGGCCGCCGATCAGGAAGGCCGAAAGCGTCGATGCCGCGATGGCACCGAGATGGGCGAGCAGCGCGGAAAGGACCGTAACGGTGAAATACAACGATACGGCGGAACCCAGGATCACCTGCCCCGTCTGCCGGCCGAACGGCACTGCCTGAAGCTTCGCCCCCATGAGGTTGCAGGCGGCGACCGCGATCATGGGACCGATCATCCACGGGATCGGCGTCTCCAGCCAGGCGAACAGGGCGCCCGCCGGGACGCCGACGACCAGCGCCTTGAGAATGGCCGGCGCGCGTTCGCCGAGGTTCGAAAATTCGCTCATGGGGCCGGGCCTTGGGCCATCTCCGGCACGTTAAGGTGAAATTATGGGGAGCACCGACCGCCCCGTATAGCCCATGACGGGCGTCATGGCGAGGGCCCATGTCGGCCCCCGGGGCCGGGCGGCGCGGCGCGATGCCTCATTTTCCGCGGGCCGCGGATTCGCGATGGACTCCGCCCCCGCGATTGCTTATCAACCAGTGTCGCCGGGCCGCTCGCCCGGGCGATTTCACCAAACGGGGGCGTCGAGCGTGTCCACCAGGTTTGCGCCGGAGGGGTCCATGCCCAACCTCGATCGCGCGCTGCATGACCGTATGGCCAATGCCATTCGATTTCTCGCCGCCGACGCGGTGGAAGCGGCCAAATCCGGCCATCCGGGAATGCCCATGGGCATGGCCGATGCCGCCACGGTCCTGTTCACGCGGTTTCTCAAGTTCGATGCCGCCGATCCCCGCTGGCCGGACCGCGACCGCTTCGTGCTGTCGGCGGGGCACGGCTCGATGCTTCTCTATGCCCTCCTGCATCTCACCGGGTATGCCGATTTTCCCATCGATCAACTGAAGAATTTCCGCCAGCTCGGCGCGCGCACCGCGGGCCATCCCGAATACGGCCACGGCGCCGGAATCGAAACCACCACCGGGCCGCTCGGCCAGGGGTTGGCCAATGCGGTCGGCATGGCGCTCGCGGAACGCCATCTCGCCGCCCGCTTCGGCGCCGGCCTGGTGGATCACTACACCTACGCGATCGCCGGCGACGGCTGCCTGATGGAGGGCATCAGCCACGAAGCGGCGTCGCTGGCCGGGCATCTCGGCCTCGCGCGCCTGATCGTGCTGTTCGACGACAACCACATCAGCATCGACGGGCCGACCGATCTTGCGGTCTCCGACGACGTGCTCGAGCGTTTCGATGCCTACGGCTGGGACACCTCCGCTGCCGACGGCCATGACCACGAGGCCGTCGCCGAGGCCATCGCCCGGGCGCGCACAACGGACAAGCCGTCGCTGATCGCGCTGCGCACCACGATCGCCTTCGGCGCGCCGAAGAAGGCGGGCACGGCCGCGACACACGGCGCGCCGCTCGGCGCCGAGGAAATCAAGGGCGCGCGCGAAAAGCTCGGCTGGACCGCGGCGCCGTTCGACGTGCCGGATGACGTCCTCGACGCCTGGCGCGCCGCCGGCGCGCGCGGGGCGGCCGAACGCCAGTCCTGGGCCCGGCGTCACGCCGCCGCTGGCGATCGCGCCGCCTTCGACGCTGCGCTCGCGGGCGACCTGCCGGCAACTTTTGATGCGGCGCTGGCCGCCTATGCCAACAGAATTTCCGCCGAAAAGCCGGCCTGGGCGACGCGCAAGGCGTCCCAGGAAGCGCTCGAGGCGCTGACCCCGGTGGTGCCGGAAATGGTCGGCGGCTCGGCCGACCTCACCGGCTCCAACAACACCAGGTCGAAGGTCCAGGGCATTCTCGACCGCGACCATTACGGCGGGCGCTACATCCATTACGGCGTGC
This sequence comes from Alphaproteobacteria bacterium, assembly GCA_009380075.1. GTDB lineage: Bacteria > Pseudomonadota > Alphaproteobacteria > SMXQ01 > SMXQ01 > WHSO01. The sequence continues at coordinate 2,030 of WHSO01000076.1, forward strand.
GCGAACATGCCATGGCCGCCACCATGAACGGCATGGCCCTGCACGGCGGCATCATTCCCTACGGTGGCACTTTCCTCGTGTTCACCGATTACTGCCGGCCGTCGATCCGGCTGTCGGCGCTGATGGGCATCCGCGTCATTTACGTGATGACCCACGATTCCATCGGCCTCGGCGAGGACGGGCCGACCCATCAGCCGGTGGAACACCTGATGAGCCTGCGCGCCATGCCCAACCTTGTCGTGTTCCGCCCCGCCGATGCGGTGGAGACCGCCGAATGTTGGGCGCTGGCGCTGGCGCGCAAGGACGGGCCCTCGGTGCTGGCGCTGACGCGCCAGAATGTCCCCGCCGTGCGCGACGGGACGTGGACCGTCAACCGTTCGGCCGAAGGTGCCTATGTGCTGGCCGAGGCGGAAGGCGGCCCGCGGCAGGTGACGCTGCTGGCCACCGGATCGGAGGTTTCCATCGCCCTGGAGGCGCGGGCGTTGCTGGCGCGGGACGGGATGGCCGCTGCCGTCGTCTCCATGCCGTCGTTCGAACTGTTCGATGCGCGCCCGGCACGGGAGCGCGAAGCGGTGCTCGGTGCCGGCACGGTCCGCGTCGCCATCGAGGCCGGCATCGCTTTCGGCTGGGAGCGTTACCTCGGCCTGTGGGGCGGATTCGTCGGGATGACCGGCTTCGGCGCCTCGGCGCCGGCGGATGACCTCTACCGGCACTTCTGCATCACTCCCGAAGCCGCCGCGCAGAAGGCCAGGGCCCTGCTTGCGGGAAAGTGAATTGACGTAACAGCGCCCTCGGGGATGGCGCATCTGAGAGAGGAGGAAAATCGACCATGGCCACACGCGTCGCCATCAACGGTTTCGGCCGCATCGGCCGTCTTGTTCTTCGGGCGATCGTCGAACAGGGGCGCAAGGACCTGGAGATCGTCGCCATCAACGACCTCGGTTCCATCGCCGCCAATGCCCATCTCCTGCAATACGACACCGCGCACGGTCGTTTCCCCGGCACCGTCAAGGCCACCAACAAGGGGCTGAATTTCGGCCGCGGCGACGTGCCGGTGCTGGCCGAGCGCGACCCGGCGCAGCTGCCGTGGAAGAAGCTCGGCGTCGACGTGGCGCTGGAATGCACCGGCCTGTTCGTCGACCGCGCCTCGGCGTCCAAGCATCTTTCGGCCGGCGCCAAGCGGGTCCTCATCTCCGCCCCCGCCACCGGCGAGGACATTACCGTCGTGCGCGGCGTCAACCACACCAAGCTGAAGAAATCGCATCGCGTTATTTCCAACGCGTCCTGCACCACCAACTGTCTCGCCCCGGTGGCCTATGCCCTGCACAAGGCGATGGGCATCGACCGCGGATTCATGACGACTGTCCATTCCTATACCGGTGACCAGCGCATCCAGGACACCCTGCACAAGGACTTCCGTCGGGCGCGCGCGGCCGCAATGAACATGATCCCCACCTCCACCGGCGCGGCCAAGGCCGTGGGCCTGGTTCTGCCGGAACTGAAGGGACGCCTCGACGGTACCGCGGTGCGCGTGCCGACGATCAACGTCTCGATGGTGGACCTCACCTTCGTGCCCAGGCGCAAGACCAGCGTGGACGAAGTCAACGCCGCGGTGAAGAAGGCGGCGAACGGCCCGCTCAAGGGTGTGCTCGACTACATCGACCAGCCGCTGGTGTCGGGCGACTTCATGCACAACCCTGCCAGCTCGATCTTCGATTCCCTCGAGACCCAGGTGATCGACGGGGACTTCGTCCGTATCCTCAGCTGGTACGACAACGAATGGGGCTTTTCCAACCGCATGGCCGACGTCGCCGCCTTCGTCGGCAAGCTCGGCTGACCACCGGGCGCGCCCGGCCATGGCGGGGGCCATCGCCTTCAACCCACTCGACGGCGTTGACGTCGCGGGCCGGCGCGTCCTTGTCCGCGTCGACCTGAACGTGCCCGTGCGTGACGGGCGCGTGACCGACATGACCCGCATCGAACGCGTGGCGCCGACTATCCGCGAGCTTGCGGACAAGGGTGCCCGCGTCGTCGTGCTGTCGCACTTCGACCGGCCCGGAGGCAAGGTGGTGAAGGAAATGTCGCTGGCTCCCATCGCCGACGCCCTGGCGGCGACGCTCGGCCGCAAGGTCGCTTTCGCTGCCGACTGCGTCGGCGCGGCGGCGGCGGCGGTGGTCGGCGCGCTTCGGGACGGCGAGGTGGCGGTGCTCGAGAACCTTCGCTTCCATCCCGGCGAGGAAAAGAACGACCCCGTCTTCGCCCGTGCGCTTGCGGAATTGGGCGAGATCTACGTCGATGACGCGTTTTCCGCCGCGCATCGGGCGCATGCGTCGATCGAGGGCATCACCCACCTTCTGCCGGCCTATGCCGGGCGGCTGATGCAGGCGGAGCTCGTGGCGCTCGGCTCGGCCCTGGGCGCGCCCGCGCGTCCCGTCGCGGCGCTGGTCGGCGGGGCCAAGGTGTCGACCAAGCTGGACCTTCTCGGCAATCTCAGCGGCAAGGTGGACAAGCTCGTCATCGGCGGCGGCATGGCCAATACCTTCCTCTTTGCCAAGGGGGTGGAGGTCGGCGTGTCATTGTGCGAGCGCGACATGGCCGATACGGCCCGCGACATCCTGGCGACGGCAAAGACCAACGGCTGCGACATCCTGCTGCCGATCGACGCCGTCGTGGCACCGGGCATCAAGGAAGGATCGGCGGCTCGGACCGTCGCCATCGATGCCGTCGGGCCGACGGACATGATCCTCGACGTCGGCTCGGAAACGGTGCACGACCTGATCCTCGCGCTCGGCGAATGCCGTACCGCGGTGTGGAACGGGCCGCTGGGCGCCTTCGAGTTCCCGCCCTTCGACGCCGGCACCAATGCTGTGGCGCGTGCCGTCGCCGAGATGACGCAGGCCGGTGAGATGATGTCCGTGGCGGGGGGCGGCGATACCGTGGCGGCGTTGTCCCACGCGGGCGTCAGCGACGCGTTTTCCTATGTGTCGACCGCCGGCGGCGCCTTCCTCGAATGGCTCGAGGGCAAGGAACTTCCCGGCGTCGCGGCGCTCGGCCGCGCGGCACAATAAGCGGCGCTCGGCCGCGCGGCACAATAAGCGGCGCTCGGCCGCGCGGCGCAATAACGGGCCTCGTTCCCGGCGTCAGGCGATCACGCGCTCGCGCGGCAGCCGCACGTAAACGCGGGTTCCCTTGCCCGGCTCGCTTTCTAGCACCATCGTGCCGCCGTGGCGTTGCGCCAGGGCCCGGGTCAGCGGCAGGCCCAGCCCGGCGCCTTCGTAGCGCCGTGTCAGGCTGCTTTCGACCTGTCCGAAGGGCGTGAGCGCCCGGGCGATATCGTCCCTGGCGATGCCGATGCCCGTATCCGCGATGACGAGAATCATGCCGCCCTCGCGCTCCAGCGCCGCGGAGACGGTGACCTCGCCGCCCGGCGGCGTGAACTTGATGGCGTTGGAGATGAGATTGAGGAGGATCTGCCGGATCTTGTGGCGGTCGGCCAGCAATCGGGGAAGGACGTCGGGGACGTCGATGACGAGCGCGATCCCCGCTTCGGCGACCTGCTCGGCGAACAGGCGGTCGACGAGCCGAAGCTCGCCGGCGATATCCACCGATTCCTCGATGAGCTCGAGCCGGCCCGTCTCGGCCCTGGCAACGTCGAGGATGTCGTTGATCACGCCGAGCAGATGATGGCTCGATTCCATGATGTCGCCGAGATATTCGAGGTAGCGCGGATTGCCCACGGGACCCAACGTCTGTGACCGCATGATCTCGGAAAACCCGATGATGGCGTTGAGCGGGGTGCGCAGCTCGTGGCTCATGTTGGCCAGGAATTCTGATTTCGACCGGCTGCCCTGTTCGGCCAGGTCCTTCGCCGCCCGGAGCGTTTCCTCGCGATCCTTCGATTCGGTGATATCGGAGACGATGCTGACGATGCCGCCGTCCTCGGTCGGGCGGTCGGTGATCCGGAGCCAGCGGCTGTTGGCGAGGCCGATCTTGATCGCCGCCTCGCCTTCGGCTTCCGCGCGCCGGCGCAGGTCGCGCCAGGATTCCAGTGCATGCTCCGGCTCGCGAATCACGCCGTCTTCCTCCAGCGACCGAAGAATTCCCGTAAACGCCGCTCCCGGGAACAGAACGCCGTGGGCGCCGGCGAGGTACTCGCGAAACCGGCTGTTGCACAGAACCAGCCGATTGCGTTCGTCATAGAGGGCAAGACCCTCGGAGATGTTCTCGATCGCCGTCGTCAGGCGGCCGCGCGACACCACCGCGCTTTCACGCGCCTCGTTTTCGGTGCTGACATCCGTCGCGGTGCCGCGAAAGCCGCGGAACGATCCGTCGTCGTCGCAAAACATCGGAACGCCCGAAAGCCGGAGCTGGCGCAGGTGCCCGTCCCGGTGCGTGACCGATACGGCAATGTCGCGAAACGGCGTCCGGCCTTCGGCTATCGGCACCTCCGCGGTTTCGAACGCGCCCAGGGTCGACAGGCTGCGCCCGATCATCTCCCGCGGATGGAACCCGAGGATATCGACGACGCGGGGCGAGAAATACGTAATGTCGAGCGCGGCATCGGTCTCCCAGATCATGTCGCAGGACAGGCGGCAGATGTCGTCGTAGCGCTCCTTGATCCGCTGCATGTCCTGCCACGGAAGCGTCGCTTCGCGGTAAATGCCGCCGACTCCCGTCAGCGTGCCGTCATCGCCCCGAATCTGGAAATGCCGGGCGCGAAATTCCGTCTCGACGCCGTTGATGGGGGCCGAAACCTGCTCGAAAACGTCATCCTCGCCGCCGATGATGCGGCAGACCGCATCGCCGATGTCGAAGATCGGACGGGCGGAGTCATGACCGGGGCTGAGCACGTCAAGCGCCAGGCTCCTGTAACGGGGATTGGCGTAGACGATCCGGCCGCCGAGGTCGGCGACGTAGCTCGGAGGGCCGAACCGGAGAAAGTTCCGGGCGGCGACGTCCTCGGGGGGTATGTCGGAAGAGGGAGATTGATCCTTGGCGGCAGGTCCGGATTTCCCCGTGGATGTGACCTTGCGCTGGATCGTCATTGCCGTTCCCGGCTGTCCCTTACGTCTTGCCCCGCTTGGTGGGGGCGACCGCCGGTGTGCCGCGCTTGCGTTTGCCGTCGGTGCGTCCGCCGGCGCGTTCGAGCCCGTCCACGGCGTCGAGGAAATCGGGATCGCGCTGCCACCGCCGGACCATAGCACGCGCGGCCTCAGGGTGCATCCGGTCAAACAGCGCCAGTACGCGCGTAAGCTCGCGCGGGTTCACCGCGCCGGTTCCCGGCCGCGCCTTTCGCGTCAGCATGAAGATCGTGGCGAACTCCGCCTTGGGGATGTCGATACCCTTGCACGCGACCGCCAATGCTTCGCCGCCCGAGTCGAAGATGATCCGGCGCAGCGCCTTCGGCGCCAGGCCGCTGATCCTGGCGAACAACGCCTCGAACAGCGGCACCTCGCCCTGGCGCAGGACCTTGACCAGCAGTTCCGCCGTGATCGCGCCCTCGCGCGCGAGCTGGTCCGCCAGCTCGAGAGGCTTGGGCCGGCCTTGGCCCGCCGCCGCATCGTCGCTCATGATGTCCTTGACCGTCGTCTCCAGGGTGGCGTCGAGATCGAAGGGATCGACGTCGAAGTGCTCGACGATGTGCTGTCGCAGCGCGGCGGATACCCACCAAAAAATGCGCTTCGCCAGTTCCGGTTCGAGGTCCGGGCGGTGCAACAGCGGGTTCTGGTAGCTGTCCATGCGCTTGGCCTGCTCCACCAGGTACTCCATGGTGGCCCTGGACAGGCGCGCTTCAGGGTTGCCCAGCATCGTCGTGATGACGTCGGAATTGCCGGTTTCCACCAGCGCCTCGGTGACGCTCTCGCTGAGGTTCCGGCGCATGGCGATGGCGAGTTGGTGCTGCAGGGTTCGATGCTGGATGATCTCCACCAGGTCGACGTCGTGCAGGAGGTCGCTGTCGATCAGGATGGGGTGGGCGACCTCGATACTGTCGTTGGCCAGGGCCATGACCAGGTCATGGGGTGCGTCCTTCATCTGGGCCAGGCGATCGGACAGCCCGCGCCGCACCGACATTTCGACTTCGTGGATGATCTGGCGCAGGATTTCCGACATCAGCGCCCGTTCGAGGTCGCTGAGCACGTCGCCCTTGTTGCGGAACAGGTCGCCGACCGCATCGACCAGCGCCTTGCGCCCCGCCATCGACTTGTCGCGCGCCATGGCGACGAGGAGCTTGAGATCCTCTGATTCCCGATTGTCGGTCATGTCCGCCAAGTCGCCAGCGATCCCTTAACCTTAACCACAGCATGCCGCCCGCGATCCCCCGCCCCCGCGCGGCCCGCCGGTCGGTCATTGATAGGCTGCCTGCATTAAACTAGGGTAAAGAAACCCTGCCGCAGCGCCGCGAACGCCCTGATTTCGAAGCGTTAACGCCGCCCGCTCGATTAACAGGGCCTTAAGCCGAACCCCGCAAGAGTACCGCACCGTCGGTCAGGGCGCGATAGGGCGACGGCCGGGGTCCCACAGGCCTACACTACCTGTCGGCTCCGGCGCCGAGGCCGTTGAGGCTGCGGTTCGGGCCGTCGCCGGGCCTTGTGTCCAGGGGGTCGGCGCGCCAACATGGCACATGGCTGATTCCAACGCCGATGGCTCGCGCGCGCCCTTGTCCGCCCCCCGCGGTCCTGTGGTCGAGACCATTCCCGAAGGCGACGACCGCGCCCGCCTGGTCTGTCCCGACTGCGGCTTCATCCGCTACGACAACCCCAAGATCGTGGTCGGCTCCGTGATTACCCATGACGGCCGGTTCCTGCTGTGCCGGCGCGCCATCCAGCCGCGGATCGGCTACTGGACCCTGGCGGCGGGCTATCTCGAGCTCGGCGAGACGCCGGTGGACGGCGCCCGGCGCGAGGCCTGGGAAGAAGCCTGCGCCCGCATCGACATCGACGCCCTGCTCGGCGTCTATCACATTCCGCGCATCAGCCAGGTCCAGCTCATCTACCGCGCGAGCCTGCGCGACGGCGCATTCGCGGCGGGGCCCGAGAGCCAGGCGGTGCAGTTGTTCCGCTGGGACGAAATCCCATGGACGGACATCGCCTTCCCGTCGGTGCGCTGGGCGCTCAACCATTTCCGCGAGGTCGAGGGCGCGGCCGAGTTCGCGCCGCGAATCAACCCGCCCGAGGACGGTGCCGGCTAGCGTGCCTTGACCGGCAATCCCACCAGCGAGCAGGCGGCATGAACCGCTATGGACGCCGTAGGAGCAACCCGGCTACAACTAACGCATGAGGGTCGGGGGGCTTTTCACCGAGGATTTTCTCCGTTATGGGATCGCCGAAACGGAGGCGTGGCGCTCGCTGGACGACGCGGAGGTAGAGAACCTTCACGGTGCCCTCGCGGCCGTATTCGACACCTTTCCCCATGCTCGCGGCCCATCCGAACAAACCACGGAAGACGATCTGATCTGGAAGGTGCTCGGCCTTCTCGGCTGGGACCAGTATTTGCGTCAGGTCACCCTTGCGGTTCGCGGCCGAGAAAATGTTCCCGATGGACTCCTGTTCGCCGACGAAGAAGCGAAGCGGCGCGCCAACGCAAGGGCTTCCGATGCCGACCGCTACCAGGACGGTCTTTGTGTCGTCGAATCGAAGCGCTGGAACCGTGCCCTCGACCGTCAGGAACAGGTGGTGGGCGAGGTCGAGGTTCCTGCCGCGCAGATGTTGCGATACCTCCGCCGGGCAGAAGATCTGACGGGAGGGCAGCTTCGCTGGGGAATACTGACAAACGGACGCATCTGGCGGCTTTACTATTTGGGTTCACGTAACCCGCAGGACGATTTTTTCGAAATTGACCTTCCCGCTGTGCTGGGCATACCGCCGTTCACTGACGACCTCTTTGCGCCACCTCCTGAAGAACGAACACACTGGCTCAAGGTCTTCTCCCTCATGTTCCGGTGTGAGGCTTTTCTACCCGGAGACGATAGGCACACGTTCCATCGTTTGTCGCTTGATGAGGGGCGCTTTTATGAAGAGAGGGTGGCTGACGACCTCTCGAACATCATCTTTGGAGAGGTTTTCCCCGATCTGGCGAGGGCAATCGTCACCAACGATCCGGAGCGGCCGGACCCTGTAGATCGTATCTACCTGAACGGGGTGAAGGACGCGACCCTTATCCTTCTCTACCGTCTGTTGTTTGTCCTTTACGCGGAGGATCGCGATCTCCTGCCGGTTCGCGACCGCCGCTACGACGACTACGGCTTGCGGGAAAAGGTGCGTAATGACATCGCGCGGCGGATTGACGCGGGGGACAGGCTCTCCGATGCGGGAGCTACCTACTGGAATCACATCAGAGAACTTTTCAGGTTGATTGCGGAGGGCGATCGCTCAATTGGATTGCCGCCATATAATGGCGGTCTGTTTGCCGCGCGGGAAGCGCCGCTGCTTGACCGTATTCGTCTGCCCGATGCCGCCTTCGCGCCCGTAGTCGAACGGCTCGGCCGGATCGAGCGCGACGGCATGCGCCGATACGTTAATTACCGCGACTTGTCCGTGCGGCAGCTTGGTTCGGTCTATGAACGCCTTCTGGAATACGACCTCATCCACGAGGGCGATGTTCTGGCCGTACGACTCAACCCATTCGCGCGTAAGGGATCAGGCTCCTATTACACCCCGGATGACCTCGTCAGGCTCATTATCGAACAGACGTTGAGCCCCCTGGTCGAGGAGCGCTGGAATGCATTTGCGGCCCGGGCTGAAGCGTATGCCCACGACAGGAGACCGAAGGAGGCCAGGCTCACCGAGTTGGCTGCGCTCGACCCCGCCGCGGCGCTCCTGGAACTCAAGGTCTGCGACCCTGCGATGGGTTCGGGTCATTTTCTCGTCGATGTCGTCGATTTCCTCGCAAACGAAGTCAGCACGGCGGCAGAGGCCGCCCGCGAAATTGTGGATTGGGGTGAATACGAATCCCCGATCCGTCGCCGTGTGGCCGAAATGCGGACGAACATCATGGAACAGGCACAGCGTGGTGGCTGGGCGGTCCGCGACGACCAATTGGAGGATGCTCAGATCATCCGCAGGATGATCCTCAAGAGGACCATCTACGGCGTAGACAAGAACCCGATGGCAGTTGAGCTGGCCAAGGTTTCTCTATGGCTCCATACGTTCACTGTGGGCGCACCTCTGTCGTTCCTCGATCATCATCTGCGGCGTGGCGATTCCCTGTTCGGGGAAACGGTGCGCGGGGTCATGGACCGCATTGCTGCGGAAGGCGCACTGTTCATCAACGATGCGGTCAATCGGGCGAAGGGTACTGCAGAAGGCATGGCGCGGATCGAGGGGTTGACCGACGCCGATATCGCCGAGGTCCACGAAAGCGCAGCGACCTTCGAGGCGGTAGCGGAAGCAACGCGGCCGCTTGCCGCCTTCATGGACCTGATCCATGCGTTTTCGTGACGTGAACCGGGTGACCGTGCCGATAAGGTGGCGATTGATGCTTTTTTATTGGGTCAGTTTGGCGATCCGCTTCGTGTTGCCACTGGCGAAATCGTGCTTGAGCGCGGCGGAGACAGCGCCGGTGGCCTGTTCGCCGAGCACGAGCGCTTCCCTGTCATGCTCACCGAAGCCCGACAACTCGTACAGGAAGAAGGTTTCTTCCACTGGCAAGTGGCGTTTCCCGGCGTATGGAGCGACTGGGAGAGTACTCGGCCCAGGGGCGGCTTCGATGCCGTCGTCGGAAACCCACCCTGGGACCGCCTGAGGTTCCAGGAGGTTGAGTGGTTTGCCGCACGACGGCCGGAAATCGCTCATGCGGCTACGGCGGCGGAGCGCAAGCGTTTGGTCGGTGCCCTGAAGCGGGCCGACGATCCGCTGGCGCGGGACCACGCACGGGCAACGGCGCGGGCCGAGGCCGCGGCGAGGGTGGCGCGTAATTCCGGTGCCTACCCTATGCTGTCGAGAGGCGACACGAATATTTATTCCCTGTTCGTCGAGCGGGCGCTGTCGCTGGTAAAGCCGAAAGGCGTTGTCGGGCTTCTCGTGCCCTCCGGTATTGCATCCGACAAGACCGCCTCGGAATTCTTCAAATCGATTGCTGGCAGTGGACGCCTTGCGGCACTGTTCGATTTCGAAAACAGGGGAATCTTTTTCCCAGCTATCGATTCGCGATTCAAATTTTCTGCCTTTATTGCCAGTGGATCGCAACGCCGGTTCGAATCGGCAAAATGTGCCTTTTATTTGCATTCCGTTGACGAGATTAACAATCCGGAACACGCTTTCGATCTTTCAGCGGAAGATTTCCTTCGCGTGAACCCGAACACGGGGACCGCGCCGATCTTCCGCACCCGCCGCGACGCTGAAATCACCACGAGAATCTATGACCGGCTGCCCGTTCTGGTGGACCGTTCCGAGGGCGATCCACAAGCCGCTTGGCCGGTGCGCTATTTCACCATGTTCCATATGACCAATGATTCGCATCTGTTCCAAACCCGTGCAGCGCTTGAGGCAGGGGGCGCTTACCGTGTCGCCGGCAACCGTTGGAGGCGCGGCGAAGAAGAATTCCTGCCGCTGTACGAAGGCAAGATGGTGCAAGCCTACGATCATCGCGCGGCGTCGGTGGAAGTCGATCCCGCCCGCCTGCACCGTCCCGGCCAGCCTGTTCCGGCGTCGGACGACCAGCATGCCGCCCCCGATTGGGTGCCCGAGGCGCAATTCTGGATCGCCAGCACAGCAATTGACCTGCCGCATCCGTTCGCTTGGTTTATTGGCTTTAAGGACGTGACGGCGCCGACCAATATGCGCTCGATGATCGCTGCAGCGATTCCATTGTCCGGTGTTGCAAATACCTTTGCGACCCTCATGCCCGAGCATGGACAGGAAGCGGCGTTTACCGAAACAGCGTGTCTATTGCTTGCTAACCTTAACGCTGTTTCGTTTGATTTTGTGGCGCGGCAAAAGATTCAGGGGCAGCATCTGAACTTGTACATCGTCGAGCAGCTTCCGGTGGTGCCCGCCGCAGCCTATGAACGGGCCTTCGGCCCCAAGACCGCGGCGGAGATCGTCCGCGAAGAAGTCCTCATGTTGACCTACACGGCAAACGACATGGCGCCCTTCGCGCGGGACATGGGCTACGAGGGTACACCCTTCGCGTGGGATGCGGCCGACCGCCTGCGGCGGCGGGCCAAGCTCGACGCCCTCTATTTTCTGCTTTACGGAATTACGGACCGTGACGATGTCCGCTATATCTATTCGACGTTCCCTATCGTCGAGCGGGAGGAGCAAGCGGCTTATGGCCGATATATTTCCCGCGATTACTGTCTGCACTACATGAATGCGCTCGAAGCCGGAGACCCTGACGCAGAGATCGAGCTCTGACATCTTGCTGCGTGTAATGGTTCCTGCGCTCCGTTAATTCGGCGGCAATCCCACCAGCGAGCGGGCGAAATCCTCGGCCGAGAACGGCCGGAGGTCGTCGATTCCTTCGCCGATGCCGATGGCGTGAATGGGCAGGCCGAGGCGGTCAGCCAGCGACACCACCACGCCGCCCCGCGCCGAACCGTCGAGCTTGGTCACGACCAGTCCCGTCACCTTCGTCATGTCGCGGAAGGTCTGGGCCTGGGCATGCGCGTTCTGGCCCGTGGTGGCATCCAATACCAGCAGGGTCGTGTGCGGCGCCGCAGGCTCGACCTTCTTCAGCACGCGGATGATCTTGTCGAGCTCGGCCATCAGGTCGGCCTTGTTGTGCAGCCGCCCGGCCGTGTCGATCAGCAGCACGTCGGTACCCGCCGCGCGCGCGGCCGTGATGGCATCGAAGGCGACCGCTGCGGGATCGCGGCTTGTCCCCGAATGAAATCCGGCACCGGCGCGCTCGGCCCAGATACGAAGCTGCTCGATCGCGGCGGCGCGGAAGGTATCGCCCGCCGCCACCATCACCGAATGGCCGCGCCCGATCATCTCGGCCGCAAGCTTGCCGATGGTGGTCGTCTTGCCGGTGCCGTTGACGCCGACCACCAGAACCACATGCGGCTTCGCACGGGCGTCGATCTCAAGCGGCCGGGCATGGGGGGCGAGGATCGCGGCGATCTCGGCGGCGAGCGCGTCGGCCACCGCCGACGCATCGGCGTCGCCCGGGAAGCGGCGGCTGCGAATCGATTCGGCCAGCTTCGCCGCCGTCGCCGGGCCGAGGTCCGCCGTGATCAGCAGGTCTTCCAGCTCGTCGATGGTGGCGGCGTCGATGCGCCGATGGGTGAAGATGCGTGCGAGCCCGCCGGTGATCGCGCCCGACGACTTTCTCAGCCCGGTGCCGAGCCGCGCCAGCCACCCGGCGGGCTTGTCCGCACTCACCGTTCCGTCCTCATCCGACGATGCCGTGGAGCCGGCCTTCGTCCGCCGCGGTGATGCGCGCCGGGACCACCGCGCCCGTCGCCGCCACGGGCGTCCCGGCGGGATCGGTGAGCACGACATGGGCGTAGCGCGGCGTGCGGCCCAGTCCGGGCTGCTCCACCAGGACGTCCTCGGTCGCACCGACGCAGGTGGCGAGGAAGCGGTCGCGCGCGGCGTTTCCTGCGGCGCGCAGGCGGCGGGCGCGTTCGCGCACCATCGCGCCGGGAAGGGCCGGCATCCGCGCCGCCGGCGTGCCCGGGCGGGTCGAATAGGGGAAGACATGCAGCCAGGTGAGGCCCGCGTCCGCCACCATCGCCAGCGTGTTCTCGAACATGGCATCGGTCTCGGTCGGGAAGCCGGCGATCAGGTCGGCGCCGAAGACGATCTCGGGGCGTTCGGCGCGCACGCGGGCACAGAAGTCGATGGCTTGGCTACGCGAGTGGCGCCGCTTCATGCGCTTGAGGATCATGTCGTCGCCGGCCTGCAGGCTGAGGTGCAGGTGCGGCATGAGGCGCGGCTCGGAAACGATGAGGTGAAGGAGCTCGTCGTCGACCTCGGCCACGTCGATGGACGACAGCCGGAGGCGCGCCAGCGCCGGCACGCCGTCCAGCAGGCGGCGGACCATCCGGCCGAGGGTCGGCGTGCCGGGCAGGTCCGCTCCATAGGCGGTGAGATCGACGCCGGTCAGCACCAGTTCGTTAGTGCCGGCCGCGACCAGCCGTTCCGCCTGGGCGACGATGTCGGCGACGGGGGCGGAGCGCGACGGCCCGCGCCCGTAGGGAATGATGCAGAAGGTGCAGCGGTGGTCGCAGCCGTGCTGGACCTCGACGAAGGCGCGGGCGCGGCCCTCGAAGCCTTCGACCATATGGGACGCGGTCTCGCGCACCGACATGATGTCGTTGACGACGACGCGCGCGGGCAGCGGCCCGCGGGCCAGCGCGGCGAAGGTCTCCGCCTTCATCTTCTCGGCATTGCCGATGACGTGATCGACCTCGGGCATGGCGGCGAAACGCGCCGCGTCGATCTGCGCGGCGCAGCCGGTGACGACGATGGTGGCGCCCGGGTTCTCCCGCCGCGCGCGTCGGATGGCCTGGCGCGCCTGGCGTTCCGATTCCA
>WHSO01000133.1 GCA_009380075.1 Alphaproteobacteria bacterium
CCGCGTACCGTAACCGCGTACCGTAACCCGCTTACCTGTTGTCACCTGAGGGGCGGGGGGAACTCCCCCGCCCCCTCTTTTTGCAATGTCACCGGAACCCGGTACCGCCTCAATGCCCTGAAAAGAAACTGGCGCGCCCGGAGAGACTCGAACTCCCAACCTTCTGATCCGTAGTCAGATGCTCTATCCAATTGAGCTACGGGCGCGCGAAAAGAGGGCCGGAGGCTACTCAAAACCTCCCGCCTTGGCAAGCCGCTCGGGCGGAGCCGCCGGGGTGCGCGGCACTAGGCCGCCGTCGCGCCCCCGCGCGGGAGCGGGGGACCGTGTCCGCCGCTTCCTTGTCGCGCCCACGCCCTTTCGATAGACTGAATCCCGCTTGAATCGGGTTGAGACGGCGCGGGAAACCACCTAAACAACCGCATCCGGGCTTTCGCAGCCTGGAAACGTTTCCAACAAGGGAAGGCTCCTTCATGGCCCGGATGACGATGCCTGCCGCCTGCGCGGCCCTGATGCTGTTGGGCGGCTGTTCCATCGCCTCCGAGCTCCTGTTCCCGTCGCTCGAGGAGGAGCCGAAGGCGCCCGCCGGCGCATCCTCGTCGGCAGCATCGGCGCCCTCCCAAGCGACGACGCCCAAGTCTCCGCCCACCAGCGCCACCGGCACCACGGTGGGCGCGCGGGTCGCCCAGTTGCGGAACGACCTCACCGGCCTCCAGGCCAGCGTGAACCAGCACAACGCCAACCTCGCGGCCCAGCGCAAGCAGATCGAGGGCCATGTCCAGCGCTATCGCGGCACCGTCGCCAACATCCATTCGCGCCTGCAGCCCGGCACCACCCGGGGCAACCCGGAGCTGATGTCCCAGTGGAATGCCGCCCAGATCGAGCTCGACGGCATCAGCCGCGCCATCGCCGAGATGAGCGCCATTTCCGCCCACCTCGCCGGTAACGCCGCTACCGCCCGCTACCTTCTGCAGAACACGCGCGCCGCGAAGGGCCTCACGGGCGCGGTGGAGGAAGATCATCGCCAGCTCGCCACGCTTGAGAACGAATTAAACCGCACGTCGGCTCAGATCGAGCGCCTGGTCACCGACGTGTCCCAGGATATCGCGCGCCAGGCGACCTATATCGGCAACGAACGGCAGAACCTCACGCGCCTCTCCGCCGCGGTGAAGGACGGGGTCCTGCCCGGCGCGCCGGTCGCAGGCACGACCGACGGGGTCGCCCCCGCGCCGCGCCGGCCGCTGGTGGTGATCCGCTTCGACCGGCCCGACGTCGCCTACGACAAGGCGCTTTATTCCGCCGTCAACAGCGCGCTGGAACACAAGCCCGAGGCGGTCTTCGACCTCGTCGCCGTCGCCCCGGGTGCCGGTTCCGCTAGTGCCGCCGCCAACGCCACCGCCGCGCAGCGCAACGCCGAAAGCGTGCTGCGCTCGCTCACCGCCATGGGCCTGCCCGCCAGCCGGGTGACGCTGTCGGCCGGCACCTCGGCGGAGGCCAAATCCAGCGAAGTCCATATCTACGTGCGCTGAGGGGCCCGGCCGAGGCCGCCCGCCGTGTTTTGACACGGCGCGCCTCCGGCACGTTTTGACAGCGCGCGCCTCCGGCGCGACAATGGCCCAAAGCCCGGCGTAACCGGGCCCATCGAACGCAGGAGGATGCCATGGCTGCCACGGGTCATTGCTGGGACGACGTGATCCCGGCCGACGAACGGGAGATCTACGACACGTTCTTCCCGCGCCGGGTCAAGGGCGTCGGCCCGAAGCCGGCGCTCATCGCCATCGATCTCTACAAGAAGGTCTATGCCGGCGGGCCGGGCCCGGTGGTCGAGATCAACCGCAAGCATCGCGGCGCCTGCGGCGACTATGCCTGGGACGCGATCCCGCCGACGGTGCGGCTGTTCGCCGCGGCGCGCGCCGCCGGCTGCCCGGTGATCTACACCACCAGCAATTCCAACCCGCGCGTCACCGCCACCAACCGCCAGCGCTCCGGGCGCGAAAACGATCCCGCCGACGGCGCCGAGATCAAGGAGGAGTTCGCGCCGGAGCCGAACGATGTCGTGATCAAGAAGGAGCGCGCATCCGGGTTCTTCGGCACGCCCATCGTCGCGCACCTCAACAAGCTCGGCGTCGAGAGCCTGATCCTCTGCGGCGAGAGCACGTCCGGGTGCCTGCGGGCCTCGGTCGTCGACGCGTTCTCCTACGGCTATCACGTGGTGGTGGCGGAGGAAGCCTGCTTCGACCGCTCCCTCATCAGCCACAAGATCGCGCTGTTCGACCTGCATCACAAATACGCCGACGTGATACACGTGGACGAGATCATCGCCCAGCTCGGCGCGATCGGCGGAAGGCAGGCGGCGGAATGACGATGGAAGCCACACAGACGAGGAATCCGACGGCGCAACATCGCCTGCCCGTATTCCAGAAATTCATCGACGACGTGCGCGCCGCCTGGGCGCGCGAGGGCGATACCAAAGCGCGCATGAAGGCGACGACGGAGCTGCTGCGCGGCCTCGTCGCGGACGAAACCCTGCGCGCCCATGCCCGCGACTGGCCTTCCACCGAAGGGCACAAGAACCTGCTGCTCTACGAAGACCCCGACTACGGCTTCGCCATCAACGCGGTCGTGCGCGCACCCGGCCGCAAGGGCTCGGTGCACGACCACGCCCATGCCTGGACCGCGTACGGCGTGCTCGACGGCACCGAAAGCCTCGAGCGGTTCGAGCGCCTCGACGACGGCAGCCGCGAAGGCTACGCCGACGTGCGCATGACCAGCGTCACCCAAGGCAGGGGCGGCTCGGTCGACCTGGTGCCGCCGTTCGACATCCACGCCGAGCAGGGCGGGCCGACGCGCTCGGTCGCCATCATCGTGCGCTCGGAGCGGGTGGCGGGGAAAGTCCTGCAGGGCCGCTACAACCCAGCCGAGAAGACGACCCATAAAGGCGAGGGCCCGACCCAGGTGCCGTTCGAAGTCGGCTGACGCGAGACCCATCCCGCACCAAGTTCGTCATACCCCGCGCATGCGGGGTATCCACGTGGTGGATCGCCCGGATGATCCCCCGAACACGTCGGGGGAGGGCGATGACGATTCAATAGATGGCCCCTAGGGGTTCACCGGGACGTTGTCGATCAGCCGCGTGCGGCCGAGGCGCGCCGCCGCCAGCACCCGGGCAGGACGCGCGGCATCGAAGGCGGTGACGGGGACCAGCGACTCCTCCTCGACGCAGGCGACGTAATCGACGCTGGCGAAGCCGGCCGCGACGATGTGCGCGCGCGCCGCGCCGCAGGCTTCGGGAGCGGGCGCACCGC
>WHSO01000109.1 GCA_009380075.1 Alphaproteobacteria bacterium
AGAACCGGGGCACGAAGAACGTGGTCTGGCTCGATGTGCTCGACGTTCATCTTGCCAACTTCCTCGATGCCCCGATCCACGAGAATTACAACGAATCCCTCGATCAGAACGGCAACTATTTTGCTGGCTCATCGCAGCCCGTTGTTCACGAGGACGGCTACTGCCGGCAGCGCTATGGTGTGGTGCGGCGGCGGGGTGTTTCGGACGGCCGTGCGGTACCCTACGCCTACAAGTGGCGGGACACACTGGCGGCACTGCGGGAGATGGCGGCGGCGGGGGAGCGCGACCCCCACGACGGGGTGCTGCTGGACTACACCAACCCGGCGACCGGGGGCCCGACGATGCCGACCATCGCCTGCCGGGCGCAGTGGCTTGGTCCGGGGGAGGCGACGCGGGCGCACCGGCACACGTCGAGCACGATCTACCACGTGATCGAGGGCGAAGGGACGACGGAGGTGGGGGCCGAGGCCTCCGGCGGTGCGGGCTACGACTGGGGGCCGCGGGATTGCTTCTTCGTGCCGTCGCTGGGCTGGCACCGGCACGTCAACCGGTCGAGACGGCGCCGGCGCTGCTGTTCTCGGTGAGCGACCGGCCGGTGCTGGAGAGCCTGGGGCTGTACCGGGAGGAGGCGGCCTGAGGCGGTTGAGGGTTTCGTAGGGTGGTTTCCCAAGAACGGGTTGCAGACGGAAAGGACGCAGACATGGCGGACAAGACGATGAAGGAGCGGTTCAAGGGTCTGGTGGCGCCGATCCCCGGCGTGTTCGACGGCAAGGGCGAGCCGGACCTCGGCATGATGGAGCGTCTGGCGGACTGGTACATTGCGGCCGGCGCGCACGGGTTCTTCGTGCTCGGCTCCCAGGGCCAGGGGGCGGCGTGCACGATCGCCCAGCGCAAGGCGATGGCCGAGGCGGTGGTGCGCCGGGTGGCCGGCCGGGTGCCGGTGATCGTTCAGGTCGGCGCGGTGGACCCCTACACCAGCACGGAGCTTGCGGCGCACGCGAAGTCGATCGGGGCGGACGCGATCGGTGTTGTGGGCCCGTACTACTACAGCGACCGCAGCGAGTGGGAGCTGATCGAGCAGCACAAGCAGGTGGACGAGGCGGCGGGCCTGCCGATGCTGCTGTACAACAACCCGCAGTATTCGGGCTACCCGACGCCGCCGGGGATGATGGTTAAGCTTCGCGAGGCGATCCCGAACGTGTTCGGCTCGAAGCTGGCGAACGGCAACCTGGGCCAGGCGCGGACCTACATCCGCACGCTGGGCGACGATTTCGTGATCTTCATCCCCATCGACATGATGCTGCCGGGGATGCTGATCGGGGTGAACGGGTCGATCGCGGCCGGCGCCCCGGTGACGGTTCCGGAAGCGGGTGTCCAGCTGATCGAGGCGATCTGGGCGGGCGACCTGTTGCGGGCGCAGCGCATCCAGGTGCTGCTGCTGGAGCACGGCAACCGGACGGCGCCGCTGCGCCAGTACGGGCGGCGGACGACGTTCGAGGGGCTTCGCATCCGGGGCCTCGACGTGAAGGAGTACCCGCGCTGGCGGACAAAGCCGATGAGCAAGGAGCACCTCAAGCTCTACGAGGACTGCATCAAGCGGCTGATCGACGAACTGGCGCCGCTGTCGGCGCCCAAGGCCGCGGCGGCCGAGTAACCGCATCCATGCCATCCCGCGGGGCAAAAAAAGCGCCCCGCGGGAACGGCGGCCGGAAATACGACACGAGAGCCGACTGCACTCCCACCAGAACCGGATGACCAGGGCAGCGGACGGCGGAAAGATTGCGGTGGTATCGGTTGTTTTTGCGTTGACTTGTCGCAGGCGTTGGAGTGCGGGCGTAAGTGGCCCCGTTCAGGGTTCTCAGCAGGGATGCGCGCAACGTCACGCGTATCTTTAGCGAATGAAAGGGCGGATGCGGCATGTCTATCGTTGACGCCTACCTGCAAGCGGCGTCCCTGCTGTTTCAGCCGCTACCGATGCTGGCCCTGTTGCTGGGCGTGATCGTGGCGATGATCGGCGGCGCGTTGCCCGGCGGGTCTCTGCCGACATTGATCATCCTCCTCGGCTTCGCCTACCACATTGACCCTGTGGTCGGCATCGCCATTGTCGTCGGCGGTGCGGTAACGAATACGGCGGACTCCGTTCCCGCCATCCTCCTGGGCGTGCCCGGCGGCCAACCGGACAGGCCACGATACTGGACGGCTATCCGTTATCCCAGAAGGGTGAAGCGAGCCGCGCACTGGCGGTTTCCTACCTGTCGTCGCTTGCGGGAGGCCTGATCGGCGCCTTCGGGTTCTTCTTCTGCATCATGCTGGTGCGTGAAATCATTCAGATGTTCGGGTCGCCCGAGTTCTTCATGCTGTCGATCCTCGGCATCGCCATGGTCGCGATCGTCAGCAGCGGCGCGGTCCTGAAGGGGCTGGTGGGCGCATCGGTGGCCCTGGCGATCACCCTGGTGGGCTTCGATAACATTACCGGAACCCCGCGCTATACCTTCGGCATCGAATATCTCTGGGACGGTATTCCTCTGATCCCGGTCCTTGTCGGACTCTTTGCGCTGCCTGAGATGTTCAACCTCATGCTGTCCGGGAAGTCCGTTTCGGAGCAGGCCGACGCGGCGATCCGGCGTACCCGCTTCGAGTTCAAGTACTGGGAGGCGGTCAAGGAGGTCTTTCACTACCGATGGCTGGTGTTCCGGACGTCGATGATCGGCCTGGTCGTCGGTCTCATGCCCGGCGTCGGCACCGTGGCCGCCCATTGGCTCGCCTACACGCATGCCTACCAGTCGGAAAAAGGCGCAAAGGAAACCTTCGGCACCGGAGATATCCGCGGTGTCATCGCGCCGGATGCGGCGAACAACGCCATCGACGGCGGACAGATCGTACCGACGCTGGCGGTGGGCATTCCCGGCAGTTCCCATCAGGCGATTCTGTTGGCGTTCCTCGTGCTGATCGGCTTCGTGCCCGGCCCGGAAATGCTGGAATCCAACCTGCATATCACCCTGATCTTCGGCATCGGCATCGTCGTCGCCAACGTGCTGGCCACGGGCATGGCCTTCTACTGCACGCCCTGGCTGGCAAAGATCGCCTTCATCCGGCCCGGGGTGCTGGTGCCCTGCGTCATCGTCATCGTCACGCTGTCGGCGTTCCAGGCCAACATGTCGGTGATCGACCTGTCGATCATGGCTTTGTTCGGTGCGCTCGGCGTGTTCATGAAGATGCACGGGTGGCCGCGGCCGCCCGTCATCATCGCCCTCGTTCTGGGCGAACAGATCAACCAGTACTTCTGGCTCTCCATTAATGCGTTCGGCTGGCGAATGCTGGAACGCCCGCAACTTCTGGTGATTGTCGCCATTACCCTGACGGTCATTGTTCTCGCGATCCGCGTGCAGAGAAGCGCCAGCACCACCCTGGCGAGGACACGGGCCGCCACGCCAGTTCCGGCGAAGACGGCATCGCAAGTTACCCCCGACGGAAAGGACGGGAGCCCATGATGCACGACGCAGAGCATTCGAGAACTCAGGCGCGCACGGCTGTGCTGTCGACCTATTTCGTGGAAGCCACCATCTGCGTGGTTCTGATCGTGGTCTTTGTGTTCATGTTCGTGCACGCGCTCGAATGGAGCCTGGAAGCCGGCCTGTTCCCTCGTATCGTCAGCGGCTTTGGCGTGGCATCCGTTTCGATCTATCTCTGCCAACTGACATGGCACCGTATAAGGAATAGCGCCGCTGGGGCACGGCGCATTCTTGATATACCCTGGACCAAAGTCGGCGGCGACCAGACGAAACTCAAGAAGCAGGCGTTCGGGATCGTCGCCTGGGCCGTGGCGTTCTGGCTGGGGGTCGTCCTTGTCGGCTTTCACGTCGCGGCGCCGGCTTACCTCTTCAGCCAGCTAATCATTTATGGGGAAGTGCGAGTCTGGATTGCGGCTGTGGGAGCCGGCCTTGGCCTGTTGTTGATCGACGTGGTTTATGACCGGCTGGCAGGTACCACCTGGAACGATCCCGTCCTTTTTGATCTGGTGAAAGCTTTGTTCTGATGCAGTGAATGACATGGCACGAAACACAACAGGGAGACTTGAAATGAAAACCGAATCACGAAATGGAACGATTACGTGTATCGGTAGGTTGTCTTGGGGCCTCGCCCTCGGCGGAATACTGATGTGCGGCCCGGCGCTCGCTGATTCCAAACTTGCGGAAAACTGGAAGGACAAGACGGTCACGATTTCCGTCGGCTACAAGGCCGGCGGCGGCGCAGATATCATGGCACGCCTGCTTGCCGTCCACCTGCCCAAGTTTCTCCCGGGCGCACCGCGCATGGCCGTCCAGAACCGGCCCGGCGGCGGCACCCTGACCAATGCCCGGGACATGTTGCGGCGGCCGTCCGACGGGACCTACATCGGCCAATTCGCGCAGTCGCTCATGTTAGCGGGCGTCCTCGGTCAGGCGCCGAAGTGGTTCGACTGGAAGAAATATGGCTACCTCGGCATGGTGGATGGTGCCGGCGAGAAAACCTTCTACGCCGTGTGTGGCCGGACGGACAAGATGAAGAACCTGAAGGATTTCCTAGCCGGTAAGGAATGGCGCTGGGGCGAGATTTCACCGGAAACCGGAGCGGGGAAGGATCTGGTGTGGTTCAGCATGACCAAATTCCCGATCCGTGCGTTCTTTGGCTACGGCGGATCGGCCGAAGTCGCGGCCGCGTTCGAGCGCGGCGAAATGGACGTCACCTCGCGCTGTAACGAAACCACGGCCAAGCGTTACCCGCACTGGTTCGAGGAGAACAAGGTCGTTCCCCTGTTCGGATGGGGACAGCTCAATCCCGACAAGCACCTCCCACCGGACAACCTGCTGTCCAACGGGCTCCGCGAGGGGAAGTGGCCGTGGTTCGGCGACATGCACAAGACGCTGCGCCACCTGGCGAGCGAAGACCAATGGGCCGCGCTCGATGCGATGCTGGCGTTGCAGGGCACGCACGTCTGGGCCCTGCCGCCCGGCGTTCCGGCGCCTGTCACCAAGGTCCTTCAGAAGGCCTTTCTCGACACCGCCAAGTCGCCGACCTTTATCGCCGACATGACCAAGCGCGACCGGCCGGTCGCCCCGTTGAGTGGTCCCGAAACCATGAAACGGGTCCAGACCGTTCAGGATCTGTCACCCGACGGCAAGGCTGTGCTGGTCGATGTTTTCAAGAAGTCGAAGAAAAAAAAGAAGAAGTGAAGGGCAAGGTCGACCGAGGTTCCGCCATGGCGCGCTGCGAAGCAGCCATGGCGGAACACGGTCCAAGAAAGTCGGCGACCGGACAACGCCGGATACTGGGGAGAGCAGGACACTTGAGGAGAGAAAGATCATGGCCAGGACCTACCGTTTGATATCCGCGGACGCGCATATCGAAGTACCGCCCAATGTCTGGTCAAAGGGCGTGCCCGAGCCGTTCAAGGATATCGCACCGAAGCACGTCAAGCTTCCCAATGGGGGGGATGGTTTCCTCGTCGAGGGTGGACTTTATCAGGGCGGCAGCAATCTTTACGCAGGCAAGACGCCGCAGGAGTACAGCCCCATCGGCCTGAAATGGATCGACATGGCGGGCACCGGCGACGGCAAACAGCGTATTGGAGAGATGGACCGTGATGGGGTCGATGCTGAGCTTCTTTATCCGGGCGTCGGTGGTGTCATCAATATGACGAAGGGAATCCGGAACGATGATGCCTACCACGCGCTGATCCGGACCTATAACCGTTGGCTTTTGGAAGAGTACTGTGCCGCCGATCCCGAACGGCTTATTGGCGTCGCCTGCATACCTTCACGCGGCCTGGGTCCCGCCTTAGAGGAACTTGCCTTCGCGGCGAAGGCGGGTCTGAAGGTCATCGGGCTCTCGAAATTTCCGAATGGCAAGGATTTCCCTACGCCGGAGGATGACCGCTTCTGGTCGGCAGTGACGGACCTCGACATGCCGGTCACTGTGCATGTCAACTTTCCCAAGCCACGGGACCGGGCTTTTGTCTATCCCCAGGAACCGCCGGCCCATCAACGGCCGCCAGATTACGTGACTCGGCTCGCGCGGTACGGGATTCGCGGTGCGCTCACTGTGGTGCAGATGGTGATGAGCGGATTGTTCGACCGCTTCCCGAAGCTGCAAATCTACTTCGCCGAGAACCAGATCGGTTGGGTACCCATCTATCTGGAGCAGATGGACCATAATTACACGCGGCACCGTTACTGGGCCGAGCGTCTCTACAATCTCAAGCCCTTGAAGCAAATGCCCAGTGACTACATCAAGCAACACATCCTCTGGGGATTTTTCGACGATCCCATCGGTGTGAAGCTCCGGCATGAGATCGGAGTGGACAAGGTGGTCTGGGGTGGGGACTTTCCCCACGTGGAATCGGACTGGCCCAATTCACGCCAGCTCCTCGCCAGGCAGTTCAAGGGCGTGCCGGACGAGGAGCAATATCTGATGTCCGTCGGGAATATCGCCAATTTCCTGAATCTTGATCCTGCAAGGCCGATATGAACGAAGGGAATGCAAAGTAAATGACCTGACCGGGTTTTTTGAACCAGGCTGATAGGGATAATCAGCGAGGGAAGGAGCCCGAAAGATGGCGAAGAGACGATTTACTGCGGAACAGATCGTTACCAAGCTGCGTCAGATTGATGTGTTGATGGCGCAGGGCCGGACTGCCGCCGTGGCCTGCAGGGAAGCGGCGATTTCCGAGCAGAGTTACTACCGGTGGCGCAAAGAATATGGTGGCCTTGAGATTGAACAGGCCAGACGCTTCAAGGAGCTGGAGCGCGAGAATGCCCGGCTCAAGCGGTTGGTTGCGGACCTCTCGCTCGAGAAGCAGATCCTCAAGGATATAGTCGTCCAGGATGGTCGACAAGTAGAACCACCCCCAGCCAATGACCTTGAGGTAGGTGAAGTCGGTCTGCCACAGCTGGTTCGGCGCCGTGGTCTTGTCGCGGAACTCATCAGCCGGCATTGTCAGAGCAAATCGGCTTGAGGCCAGCTCGCTCCGAGCTTACCCTCGCCGGATGAAAAATCCCTTCCGCTATTTCAACAGTTCGCCCGAGATCATCCGCCTCACGGTGATGATGTATGTCCGGTTCCCCCTGTCGCTGCGCCAGGTCGAGGACCTGCTGTTCGAGCGTGGCATCGACATCTGCCACGAGACGGTGCG
>WHSO01000125.1 GCA_009380075.1 Alphaproteobacteria bacterium
CCTCGGTCGCCAAGGCCTCGTGATGAAGAGGGTTTCCCGCCTGATAGAGGCGGATTCCCGGCCTATCGTGCATTGGGGAACCAATGACCGTCTGTGCCGGTTCAAGCCGCTCGGACGGCGAGCGACAAAACAACTCGCCGTGTTGAAGTACGGAGGCATAGCGGCGTTCGATTCAGACACACTGTTCGAGCTCGATTCAGCCGAGTTGTTCGCTCTTGCCGACAAACATGTGGATAGGCTGCTGCTGCCGCAGGCGCTCCTTGACAACCTTTATCGGTACAGCCGGTGTCAGGAACTCCAGCGCGCCGATTGGGAGCGGCACGTTAAGACAGCCTATTGGATCGATCATATCACCGACGATCTGGAGAGGGTTTTTTGCAAGGTCGCGAGAAGAAATTACACCTGTGCGAACTTGATAGAGGCGGAGACGGATGCCCTTGATCAAATAGACATCTCCAAGGGGACGATACTCATGTCGTTCCACGGCGCCTTTTTGACGATGACGCGAGCGTTCTACGCCGCGACGTTCGAAAAGGGGCTCGTCGTTCAAAAGAACTCCTCGGTCATACCGGGCAGGATCGGGGTCCAAGACAACCATCGCGCCGCCTTGTTCGCGGTGTTCAGGGCGCTGCAGGACCGCAAAGTCCTGCTTATCGCCCCCGATGCCGGACACGGTGAAACGTCGTCTACGCTCAATGTGCTTGGCGTTTCGGTGCAAGTGGGCGTTGGAGCCGCATTTCTCGCTTACGAAGCGAAATGCAATACGGCCTGGTACACGGTTGCTCGTCAAGGTGACCGCTTCGTCCCCATCATCGTGCCGGGCCCTAGCCGAACCGCGGGGGAAACCTATGACGAGTTTCAGACGCGGCTCTTAAGCTTTGTCGCCGAGAGGATTGAATCGATCCTCACTGGCGATCCGCGCAACATTGCGCTTCGTTTCATGTGGTCAGCGGCGCTTGGTGGTTCGCCAACGGGGCCGGCGCACCGCGGTGAGGTTGGCGCGCCTGCCCGCGGCGATCGACAATCCCGGTCGCTGCCTTGGCTGCGGAAGATGCACGGGTACGTGAGGCAGGCGCTCACATCTTGGACTTCACCGGCCGCCAAGCGTACGCAATGGGGCGAAGATGAACACGATGGACACGCTTTCGACGCCTGCGATCGGCGAGCCTCCACCGCGAAACAAGTGGGCCCAGAGACTGGCAAGACATCTGCTTCGCAATGAACTCGACAAGGTCGGCGATTTGATCACCGCCGCGGCATCGGCGAAAGATCTGACGGGATTGGCCAGGTTTCTTCGACGGACGGGAACTCAGGACGAGCAACTGGAACGCTTCCTGCGTCTGCTTCTTTCCGACAACGCGGTGACGTTCAGCCACCTGGGACTGATCGCGGTGGCGTTGGAATTGGGAGCCGCCCTCGGTCGCCAAGGCCTCGTGATGAAGAGGGTTTCCCGCCTGATAGAGGCGGATTCCCGGCCTATCGTGCATTGGGGATTCAGCGATCGTCTGTGGCGGTTCATGCCGCTCGGACGGCAAGCGGCAGAACAACTCGCCGTGTTGAAATACGGAGGCATACCGGCGTTCGATTCAGACAATCTGCTCGATCTCGATTCAGCCGAGTTGCTCGCTCTCGCCGAAAAACATGTGGAAAGGCTGCTGCTTCCGCAGGCGCTCCTTGACAACCTTTATCGGCACAGCCGGTGTCAGGAACTCCAGCGCGCCGATTGGGAGCGGCACGTTAAGACAGCCTATTGGATCGATCATATCACCGACGATCTGCAGAGGTTTTTTCGCAAGGGCGCGAAAAGAAACTACACCTGTGTGGACTTGATCGAGGTGGAGGCGAAAAGGGATGCCCTTGGTCAAATAGACGCCTCCAAGGGGACGGTCCTCATGTCGTTCCACGGCGCCTTTTTGACGATGACGCGAGCATTCTACGCCGCGGCGTTCGAAAAGGGGCTCATTGTTCAAAAGAACTCCTCGGTCATACCCGGCAGGATCGGGGTCCGAGACAACCACCGTGCGGCCTTGTTTGCCGCATTCAGGGCGCTGCAGGAGCGCAAAGTCCTGCTTCTCACCCCAGATGGCGGACAGGGTGAAAAGTCGTCTACGCTCAATGTGCTTGGCGTTCCGGTGCGAGTAGGCGTTGGGGCCGCATTTCTCGCTTACGAAGCGAAATGCAATACGGCCTGGTACACGGTTGCTCGTCAAGGTGACCGCTTCGTCCCCATCATCGTGCCGGGCCCTAGCCGAACCGCGGGGGAAACTTATGACGAATTTCAGACGCGGCTCTTAAGCTTTGTGGCCGAGAGGATTGAATCGATCCTCACTGGCGATCCGCGCAGCATTGCGCTCGGTCTCAAGTGGTCAGCGGCGCTTGGTCGTTCGCTAACGGCGGCCGGCGCGCCGCCGTGAGCTTGGCATGCGCGCCCGCGGCGATCGACGATCTCGGTCGCCGCCTTGGCCGCTGCAGAAGCATGCACGGGTGCGTGAGGCCGATGCTCACATCTTGAACTTCACGACCTTCTGCCGCTGCTCGCCCAGCCCGTCGATGGTCAGGCGCACCACGTCGCCGGCCTTGAGGAATTTCGGCTCCGGCTTGAAGCCGAGGCCGACGCCGGGGGGCGTGCCGGTGGCGATCACGTCGCCGGGCTCGAGCACCATGAACTGCGAGCAGTACCAGACGAGATGCGCCACGCCGAACACCATGGTCTTGGTATTGCCCTTCTGCCGCGTCTCGCCGTTCACGGTGAGCAGCATGTCGAGGTTCTGCGGGTTCTTGATCTCGTCCTTGGTGACGAGCCATGGTCCGAGCGGGCCGAACGTGTCGCAGCCCTTGCCCTTGGTCCATTGCCCGAAGCGCTCGATCTGGAATTCGCGCTCGGACACATCGTTGGAAATGCAGTAGCCGGCGACCGCATCCATGGCCTTGCTCTTCGACAGGTAGCGCGCGCGTGTGCCGATCACGACGCCGAGCTCGATCTCGTAGTCGAGCTTCTTGGCGTCCTTCGGGTACATGGTGTCGTCGTTCGGCCCGCAGATGCAGGACGGCGCCTTGTTGAAGATGATCGGCTCCTTCGGCACCTGCATGCCGGCCTCGGCGGCGTGGTCGGAGTAGTTGAGGCCGATGGCGATGAAATTGCCGACGCCACCGACGCAGGGACCGATTCGCGCGCCGGCGCGCACTTTGGGAAGCTTGTCGATCTTGGCCTTGGCGATCTTCGCCAGCCCCTTCGGCGACAGGCTCTCGCCCGCGATGTCCGGCACCACCGACGACAGGTCGCGGATGTTCCCTTCCGAATCGACGATACCGGGTTTTTCTCGGCCTGGCTGGCCGAAGCGGACGAGCTTCATCGGCGTTCCCCTTTTGAAATCGATGGCTTGGTGTGAGATTGGGCTCTCTGATGAGCCGGGATCATGCGTCGGACATCGGCCGCAGGCAAGCCGGGTCGCGCAACTTCGCTGCGGACAGGACACCGACAATCATCTGCCGTGCCTCCGAGGAGGCCTTTCAAGTGTGGCGGGGGAGCCACAGACAACGAATTTCTGATGCAAAAGCCTGACCGAAGTGGGGATTTGGCCCGCGTCCAATTGCCATCCCCGGTGCAAAACGTCACCATAGTGTCGACAAAGCTGCATGGGAGCGGGGCCCCGTCATGCGCACAAAGAATTCCGTTCTGTTGGCTGGTGTCGCGTTCGGTGTTCTGACAAGTGGCATGAGTGAGGCGCTGGCCGGCGGCTTTGCCATCCGCGAGCAGAGCGTGTACGGGCAGGGCGCATCGTTCGCCGGCATCGCGGCCGGCGGCGCGCTGTCGGGGATGTTCTGGAATCCCGCGGTGATGACGCAGTTCGCCGGGTTCAACGTTGAG
>WHSO01000033.1 GCA_009380075.1 Alphaproteobacteria bacterium
GGCGGCGGGCCGCAAGCCCGGCGAACCCCGGCACCCGGTCGCACCCCGGAAAGCTACCGGAAACCGGGCCTTGCGCGGCGATGATGCCGGCCCCGGCGCCCCCCGGCGCCGGCACAGGGACCACGGCGCCGGCGCGCGGCCGCGGTCGGGCGAAGGCTGGATCTACGGCCACCATGCCGTGGCCGCGGCGCTTGCCAATCCGGACCGGCGTATCGAGCGGCTGCTGCTGACCCGCGACGCCGGGGAAACCCTGGCCCGGGCCGGGATCGACCTGCGAATCGCCGCGGAAATCCGCTCCGCCCCGGAGATTTCGGCCGTCCTCCCCGAAGGCGCCGCCCACCAGGGCTTCGCGCTGCGGGCCGCGCCCCTGCCCGAGCGCGCGCTGGCCGACGTGCTGGACGCCCTGCCGGAGCCCGCGCCCGCCCTCGTCGTCGTGCTCGACCAGGTGACCGACCCGCGCAACGTCGGCGCCATCCTGCGTTCGGCCGCGGCCTTCGGCGCCGCCGCCGTGATCCTGCCCGAGCGCCACGGCGCCGACACCACGGCGGCGCTGGCCAAGGCCGCCTCCGGCGCGCTGGAGACCGTGGCGCTGGTGCGCGTCACCAACGTCAGCCGCACCCTCGACGCCCTCAAGGCGGCCGGGTTCTGGTGCATCGGGCTCGACGCCCGAGCGCCCGAGGTGCTGGCGTCGGTGGACCTGTCGGGGCGGATCGCGCTGGTGCTGGGGTCGGAAGGCAGCGGGTTGCGCCGCCTCGTCGCCGACACCTGCGACCTCCGGGCCAGCCTGCCCATCGGCCCCGGGATGGAGAGCCTCAACGTCGCCGCCGCCGCCGCGATCGCGCTCTACGAGGTGGCGCGCCGGCGGGGATAGGCGTCTTGCCTCGAATTTGAAACGTCCTGCCCCGGCGAAGTCCGGGGCATCCACCAGGTTGCCGTCCTTGCCCGGGGGCCGCGCCATCGCTATGGTGCGCCGCAGAACGGCGCCGGCGTAGCTCAGTCGGTAGAGCAACTGATTTGTAATCAGTGGGTCGTGGGTTCGATTCCTGCCGCCGGCACCACATCCGCCCTTAGCGCCCAAATGGCTCAAGGGCCCGCCAGCCCCGCTACCGCCGGGCAGGCCCACTCCCGGCTATATGCCGGACATGATCTCCCGGCGCTTGCGGTCGTATTCTTCCTGGCTGATGAGGCCGCGGCTGAACAGGTCATTTACCGTTTTGAGCCGGGACTCGACCGACGATGCCGGTGGTTCGGCGGCCGCCGATACCCGTGTGGCGACGATCCGACTCTCGAAGCGCGCGACGGCATCGGTCTTCTGCTTCTCCAGCTTCGTCACTTCGCTGTGGCAGGCTTCGCTGTCACGGGCGTCGTCGCACTGTGATTTCATCTCGCTGATTCGACGGTCCCAACCTGCATTGATTTCGCTTCGTCGCCGTTCGATCCAGGCATCACGCTCCTGCTCCGACCTGAAATTTTCGGGAGTAAGCGCGATGGTTATCTGCTTTGGATACTTGTTCAGCGCACCCGTGGAGTAGTCGGTAATGCAGAGGTCGATGAAAATACAGCCGACGACGCCCCAGCCCGACGCCGAGGATTCGACCGCAAGGTTCTCGCTGAGGTGCCCGGGAGCGCGGCACTCGATTTCAAGATCGTCCTTGCTCTTCCCGATCCTGATAGCCTGATTCTCTCATGAAACGGAAGCGACCTGTTCGCCGTCGCGCATGACGATACATGTCGCGTCTTTCGGCGACAGGTTGACCCTGACCGATTGATCCGTTCCTTCAACGATAGACGCGCACGCGGACAGCATAAGAACAACAGCCGGCAGAGCAATTGCCGGCAAGTAGCGGCACCGTTTCATAATCGTGTCCCCCAAGATTTTGGCGGTGCATTGTTCGTTTCCAGGGGCACAGGGTCAATCGAAAAAGTGCCTGTACTGTTCGTTAATGAGTAACATTTTATGTAATACTACAGGGGGGCCTTCTCAAATCCTCGAGAATCCCGCCGTGAACCTGATCAATGGGGACTTACGGCACATCTCACGCCGCGCCCCGCGCCCGGACCGACCGCAGCAGCGACCACCCCACCAGGAAGATGATGAAAAAGCGTCGGGAACAGCGCCGACGCCCCCATGATCGCCCCGAAGTAGCGGTTGCGCAGATTGTCCCCTTTCAGCGGTGGCGGGTTGAACGTCCCCCAGATGCGCTCGCGTCGCGGAGTGCACGATCCGACCTTCCCGCTCTGGTAATCTCGCGGTACTTGGAACGAAACGTCTAGGCGGTAAGTCCTGAGCGATTTAACGCGACCTACGTCGATCAGTCCCGCGCAGCGGTACCACGTCGGCGCCGTGGCCGCCGGTGAATGCAGTCCCCCAAGCGCGGCGCAGCTTGGCTTGTTCGATAAGCCGCGGGAGTAGCGGCGGGCTGAAGCATTTTCGAAGCCGCAATCCGTCGAGCCATAAAATTACCGCAGATTGCATCAATAAAAGGCGAGGATAAGTTCGCGGCGAGCGAATATATCATGTACTCTGCCGTCAATATTACGGTCGTACCCGCATTGACACGTCCAGGAGAGCGGTGGTTCTGCGCCGAAACGGACGCTCATGCTTCAGGGGGGTGGCTGTCAAAACGCTAACCAAGTCAACGGGAGACCAGTATGGAGCCTTCGCCAGTTTTCAGTTCCGAGCGTGCCGACATTGTCACGATCGTGGAGTTTGCCCTGCGACATAAGGCGAGGGTTGACGTGCCGGACCGAGGCCCCAATGGCGAGGGAATCAACGGACTGGCCTACCGCGCCGCCGCGGAGAAGATTGTCGAGCACATGCACCTGACAGGGGTGACCTTCGGCTGCAACCATCCGCCGCCGCTCCTTACGGCCTAGAGGTGTGCGGCTTCGGGACCGCGAACTCGCGCTGCTTCGTTGTTGCCTGATCCCTTCGATCCACGTTCAGCGCATGCCCGTGACGCACGGCCTAGCGCAAACGCGAATTCCTGACCTGCAGACTTCCTACGTCCCTTCCCCCGCCGCCCGGCGCGCGCGCAACGACCGCAGCCACGACCGCGCCATCAGGAAGAAATGGAACAGTGTCGGGAACAGCGCCGACGCGCCCATGATCACGCCGAAATAGAGGTTGCGGATGTTGTTCCGGCGGAACGGGTGGCTCATCAGGCTGTCGATGCGTTCCTGGTAGAGGTGGCCGCGGTCGGCCATGGTCTCGGGCAACGACAGGATCACGTTCACCAGCCAGCCCGAAACCACGAAGGCGAACAGCACCCAGAGGCCAGCAAGCACGGCGATCACGAGATCGAAGCTGAGGTAGGCGAGGAAGCGGTGGTCGCTTTCGGCCTGCAGCGCCCGGCCGACGATGTACAGCGTCGCCGCCAGGGAGATGCAGTCGAAAATGGCGCCGAGGAAAGAAACGGGGAAACCCATCAGCACGTATTCCTGCGCCCTCGGACCGAACAGCAGGTGTGGATAGGCGGTCAGCAGGGCCCACCAGAAGAAGGCAAGATTGACGGCAAAGAAGAACAGGAACGCCTTCAGCGGGAACCACGCGGTCCGGCCGCGGAGGGCCTGGAACCAGACGAAGAAATGCTGCAGGGAGGCGCGCCAGACCGGGAAAAACTGATTCACTTCCGAACCCTTCACACATGACCGGGCCCCCGCGTCTTGTGGGAATCGGGGGCCCGAAAACGAACGTCCGTTTTCAACTGGAAGCTGATACTACCATGTCCCGGCAAACGTCCATCGTAATCGTGGTAAAAATACGCGCCGGCGGCGAAAGAGCGATCAAGGTTAATGGCGCGCGCGACTGCCCGGGCGAAACCTGGAGCACGTTCCCGGGGAGTTGAATCAGTTTACGGATTCGTCATCGCCCTCCCCCGACCTGATGGAGGACCATCCCGGCGATCCACCAGATGGATGTCCCGCCTGCGCGGGGCATGACGTTTCGACATCGGGGCAACACGCTCCAGGTTGGCACGGTTACGGGGCGCGCCACGCCAGGCGACGTCGGTCATGGCGGGGGTATCAGGCGGTCAGCGCCGCCGGGGGGCGTACCGGCAGGGGCTTCGCGGCGGTCGCCTTGCCCAAGCCTTCGTAGCTCGAATTCACGAACAGGTTGAGCATGGCGTCCTCCACGTTCTCGCGCGTGAACTGCGGCGCCATGCTCTGGAACTTGCACGACGCCAGCACCTGGTTGACGATGAATTTCGGCTGGAAGTACGCGAGCGGCGCTTCGTTCTCGCGGATGGTGTCGAGGACCTGCTGGTAGATGTCCTCGGTCAGTTCCAGCGTCGCGTTGCGGGCCATGTCCTCGAACACCTGGCGGAAGACCGGTTCCGGCGGCGCTTCGGTCTCCAGCTTGTAGCTGATGCGGCGCAGGAACGCGGGGTCCATCAGCTCCGCCGGGTGCAGGTTGGTGGAGAAGATCACCAGCTCGTCGAACGGCACCTGGAAGCTCTTGCCGGTGTGCAGCTGGAGGTAGTCCACCCGGTTGTTGAGCGGCATGATCCAGCGGTTGAGGATGTCCTCCGGCTCCGCCCGCTGGCGGCCGAAGTCGTCGATCAGGAAGATGCCGTTGAGCGCCTTGATGTGGAGCGGCGCCTCGTAGAACTTCGAGATCTCGCTGAACTTGAGGTCGAGCATGTCGAGGGTCAGCTCGCCGCCGGTGACGATCATCGGCCGGTGGCAGGGCACCCAGCGCAGGTCGGATTCATCCCTCTGCAGGGAGATGGGCTGCTCGCCGCCGTTGGCGCCCTTGAAGATGAGCCGGTGAACAGCGGGGTCGAAGACCTTGACGATATTGCCGTCGACCTCGAAGCAATAGGGAATGTAGACCACATTGCGGAAGACGTGGCCGATGCACTCGGCGATGGAGGTCTTGCCGTTGCCGGCGGGACCGTAGATCAGCATGGCCTCGCCGGAGTTGATGAACGGGCCGAGACGGTCGAGGAAGCGGTCGGCGATGACCAGGTGGCTGAACGCCTCCTCGATGGCGGGGCGGGAGACCAGTTCGTGGCTGATCCTCTGCTGCAACACCCGGGCCACGTAGGATTTGAGGGACACGGGCGCGGGGCCGACGTACTGGCTGATGTCGAGGGATTCGACCGCCCAGTCCTTGCCGGCGGTGCTGAGGACGTAGCGTTTCTCGCCGTACGCGCCGACGAGGGATTCGGTCTGGCCCACGACCTCGGTAAGCTTGCGCTCCACCGTCATGTCGAGAAGTTCCTCGACGATGGACTGGGGCAGTTTCAGGGCGTCGGCGATCTGCGAGGCGCGCGCCAGGTTCTCGACGTACATGGCCTTGACCATGAGCTGCAGGACCAGCATCGGGTCCACGTCGAGATCCGCCAGGCGGGTCGGCGCCTTCGGGATTTCGCTGAACAGGGATTCGATCTGCTCACGGGTGATGACGCCGAGCTTGACGAGACAATCGCCGAACCGGCCACCGTTCTGGCGCTGATAATCAAGCGCGCGCTCGATGTCGTCCTCGTTCACCCAGCCTTTGGCGGCGAGAATTTCCCCGAGTAGCATCATTCCGCGAACTCCATCCCACAGGTGCTGTCCCGAAACCGGGTAAGCCGTTCAAGCGATTTCGGCCGGTTCGTTCGCCCGGGGACACCGGGACGGCTCTTTTCGGGTTCTTGCGGTCCATCGCCGAACCGGAAATGGAACGAAGGAAGGCGTCCGTTCCATCGGGCGCGGTGCGCCGAATGAACGGCTTGGACGGACATCACGATAGGGGCAAATCGTTAACAAATGGCAACCCCGCGACCGCCCGGATACCGGCGCGCGCCGGGATTCCGTTCCGCGAGGGACGGCGGTTTCGGGCGCGGCTGCATACGATGCTATGGGAGACGGAGGTCACGCCGGCCCCGACGCCGGGCGCCTTTCACGGGCACGACGCTCGACAGCGGAAATGGAATGCGGGCGACCAAACCGCCTTCCTGGGCACGCCGATGGCGCCGCCACCGTTGCGGACGGCGGAGCCTCAGCCGTTAACCATGGCGGACCGCACCAACGGACGGGTGGAACCTGACAACGGCCCGGCGGGAGGCCGCCGGGCCGCCGGTCCCGGTTTGCCGGGAAAAATGTCGCTCAGCGCCTGCCGTATTTGCACCGGCGCGCCACTTCGACGCCCATCTCGCGGCCCTCCTCGAGGGTGAAGGCGGCCTCGTCACGGCCGGCGCGCATCGAATGCGCCATGCCGATGGCGATGTTGTTGTCTTCGGAAAACCCGGCGGCCTTCAGCGCCGCCCGGATACCCTTCATCCATTCGCTCACGTTGTCACTCATCCCTGTGGTCCTTCCAACACATCCTTCGCGCCGGTCCGGGGCAGCCCCGGCGGCGCGGCGGGGGAGAATTTACTGGCCTTCCGGCCACGGCAAAAGGGGCAAATTCGGTGCCTGCAAAGCCGCGGTTGTGAATCGCGCCCAAGGCCCGCTACCATTCCGGCAACGGGGATGGCCGTCGGGGCCCGGCGTCCCCGCCAACCACCGCGCCCCGTCACAGGAGGCCTCAACCATGTCCGGGAATCCGCTCGCCTTCCGCACAACCATTGCCGCACCCATCGCCGCCCTGGCCGCCCTGATCGCCGCGGGAACCGCCGTACGCGCCGAACCACCGCCGGCGGCAAAGGCCTTCATCAAGCAGCTCAAGCTCACCCAGGACGTGCTCAAGGGGTGGGAAGACGAGCACAAAGTGCCGGCGGAATGGGTCGAAAAGGCGAAGAAAGAGGATACGCTCCGCATCTACGGGAGCTGGGACAACAAGCAATTCCGCGAAATGTCGCGCGCCTTCACCGAGCGTTACCCGTTCATCAAGCTCTCCTACACGCGCGGCAACTCCAATACGCGCGTGACCAAGCCGCTGATTGCGTTCAAGGAAGGGCGCTACGTCGCCGACCTCCTGACCGGAATCGGCGGCGCCATCTTCCTGTTCCGCGAAGCCAACGCACTCACCGACCTCAAGGTCCTGCCCAATTTCGGCAAGCTGCCCGAAGGCATGGGCAGCGAAACCGGCATCTGGGCGGGCCTGCGCACGCGCTACTGGTGCATGTCGTACAACCCCAAGCTCATTTCCAAGGCCGACATGCCGAAGCGCTGGGAGGACCTGCTGACCACGGCGAAGCTCAAGGACGGCAAGCTCGCGCTGGGGCGCCTGCCCCAATTATGGCTGCTGCCGCTATGGGGCACCAAGGGCGAGGGCTGGACGGTCGATTACATGAAGAAAATCTTCTCGCAGGTCCGGCCCCAGCGCCGCAAGGAAGGCATGAACGCGCTGGTCAACCTCGTCGCCGCCGGCGAGTTCACCGCCGCCGTCGCCACCGCCGGATACCGGGTAAAATTCCTCGTCGACAAGGGCGCGCCGGTGGCCTGGCACTGCCCGGAGCCGGTCCCGGTCGCCATCTCCGAGGCCGGCATCCTGAGGAACGCCCCGAACATCCATTCGGCGTACCTGTACATGAACTGGCTGCTCAGCAAGGAGGGCCAGCTCGCCCAGTTCGTCACCAGCGCGGAGGCACCCGCCCACAAGGAGCTGTTCGGCAAGGGCTTCCTGTCCCTTCCCAAGGAGATCGAGGGCAAGTCCATCGCCTTCCGCAGCCCGGAACTCCTCGGCAACGAGGTGGAGAAGAAGTTCTTCGGCACCTGGACGCCGCTGTGGGACAACACCGCCAAATAGGCGGGCATCGCGCGTTGCGACCGGAACACGGGATCGAGGGGCGACACGGGCGGCGCGGTCCGTTATAGAACGCGGGCGATTTCATTCGAACCAGCGACGGAAAGCATGACCCAGCGAACCACGCCGCCCTTCCGCGCCGACCATGTCGGCAGTTTCCTCCGCCCGCCGGAGCTGATCGAGGCGCGCCGCAAACGCGAGGTCGGCGACATCGCCCCCGAGCAGCTCCGGGACATCGAGAGCGCGGCGGTGCGCGACGTCATCGCCCTGCAGGAGGGCATCGGCCTCAGGTCCATCACCGACGGCGACTTCCGGCGCGGCCACTGGTGGAACGATTTCGTCCTCGCCATCGACGGCATCGAGATCCAGGGCGGCATGGAGGTCCATTTCCGCCAGCAGCCGGGCAACGAGATCGCACACGCGCCCCACCGGGCCGTCGTCACCAAGCGGATGAGCCGTCCCGGGAGCATCTGCGCCGACCAGTTCCAGTTCCTCGTGGAGAACACACGCGAGACGCCGAAGCTCTGCATCCCGTCGCCGTCCATCGTCCATTTCCGCTCGGGGCGTGAAGGCGTGGACAGGACCGCCTATCCCGACATGACAGAGTTCTTCGACGACCTCGCCCGCGTGTGGCGGGAGGAAATCGCCGATATCGCGGCCCTGGGCGGGCGCTACATCCAGCTCGATGAAGTGAATCTCGCCTTCCTCTGCGATCCCAGGCTGCGCGACGCGGTGACCAAGCTGGGCGAAAATCCCGATACCCTGCCCGCCACCTACGCGAAGCTGATCAACGACACGGTGCGCGGCCGTCCCGACGACATGACGGTGTGTCTTCACCTGTGCCGCGGCAACCACCGCAGCAACTATGTCGCCGAGGGCGGCTACGAACCGGTGGCCGAGACCCTGTTCAACGCGATCGAGGTCGACGGCTATTTCATGGAATTCGACAGTCCGCGCGCCGGCAATTTCGAGCCCCTGCGCTTCGTCCCCAAGGACAAAACCATCGTGCTCGGCCTCGTCACCACCAAGTTCCCGGAGCTCGAGAAGAAGGACGACCTTCGACGCCGCATCGACGAAGCGTCGAAGTACGTCGACATCGACCAGCTCGCCCTGTCGCCCCAGTGCGGCTTTGCCAGCACGCTTCTCGGCAACAAGGTCACGGTCGAGGACGAGAAACGCAAGCTGGGCCTGATCGTCGAACTGGCCGACGAAATCTGGGGCTGACCGACGTCGCATCGACGTCACGCGCTCTGTACATCATGCTCCGCGAAGGCGGGGTATCCACCTAAATATCCATCAGGAAACATGGATTCCCCGCATGCGCGGGGAATGACGGTTTGGCAGGCGAGCCTTCATGCCGCCTTTGGTACTTCGGCTGCCCTCTAACGGCAGTCGATGGTTTTCGGCTCGTTGTTCGTGCCCGGCGTATAGGCGATGTCGCAGGTCATGCCGGCCTTGAGCTGTTTACGGTCGGCCGCCTTGCCCGTCACCTCGATCTTCGTGCGCGAGCCCGACACCTTCGACGTGACCGTCTTGCCGTCGGCACCGGTGAAGGTGACCATGCGGCCATCGTCGGAGACATGGGTCAGCTTCGCCCCCGGTACGGACGTCGCCTCCGGCTTGCGGCCGAGCACGTCCTTCAAGAGGGCGATGGTCGCCGGGGTCTGGTCGAAGGCGGCCTTGACCACGTCTTCCACGTTGTCACCGAAGCCGGGGTCCACCGGCTTGTCGGCCTTGGACGCCTCCGTGTTGAATTCCCTGCTTTCGAGCGCCTGCTTGTAGGCGGCGCGCAGCACCGCGAGGCGGGCCGGTGGAATCCCCGGCGGGCCCGCGGTGAAGCGGGCCAGCTCCGCCTGGGACGAGATCAGCGCGATCAGCGCCTTGCCTTCGGGCGAGGTCGGCAGGTCGCGCGCCAGCGGCACGCCGGCCTCGGGCTTGCCGCCGATCTGGAGGATGGCGCGGCCCTTGCCGCCCTTGATGAAACTCTGTACCGAGGATTCCCCGCCCATCATGCCGACCAGTTCGCCGCGCAGGATGGCGAGCTGCGAATGGGTGCCGCCGTAGCCGGGGATGATGCGCACGTTGAGGTCGAAGGCGCGGGTCAGCATGATCGTTTCCGAATAGGCGGCGCTGCCGATGCCCGAGGCGCCGAAGCGGAACGGCGGACCCGGCTTGCGGAAGTCGAGGATGCTCTTGAATGGAAGGTTGGCCCCGGTCACCACCATGCGCGGGTCCGACGCTGCCTTACCGATCCACGACATCTGCCGAAGGTCGAACTTGATGCCGGGCTTGCCCACCAGTTGGGCGTAGATCAGGCCGGTGTTGAAGGTGCCGATGGTCAGCCCGTTGGGGCGCGCGGCGTAGATCAGGTTGGCGCCGACCACGTGACCCGCGCCCGGCCGGTTGACCACAGCGAAGGTGACGCCGGGCATGAAGCGCGCCATGTGGCGCGACACCATGCGGGCATAGAAGTCGTAGCCGCCACCGCTGGTGGTGGCGACGATGTAGGTGATGGTCTTGCCCTTGAAATAGGCCGCCTCGTCGGCGGCGTGCGCCGCCGGCATAAATGCGAAGATCCCGCATGCGACGGCGACCGGCAAAAAGGCCCGCACGACTGGCATCGTCTCCCTCCCTCCGAGGCAACGGCGAATGTCGGCATTGTCCGTCGGCCCGGTACCTCGTGCAACCGGAACTTAGGGGATGGCCATGCCGAACCGCCCGAAGAAACGCCACAACGGTACGCTATTTGCCCTCAAGGAGCTCGCCGAAGAGCTCCTTCACCTTCTCCCTGGCGTCGCGAAGCGCCGCGCGGCCGCGCGCCGTAATGCGGTAGACGCGCCGCGCCCTCTTCCCGGCGCTGTCATGGCGGGACCGGAGATAACCTTTCCGTTCCAGGCCGTGGAGCATGGGATAGAGGGTCCCGGGGCTGAGGTCGTAGCCGTGGCGCCGCAATTCCTCGATGATGGCGAGGCCGAATATCGGCCCTTCGTCGGCATGGTACAGGATGTGGAGCCGGACCAGTCCGGCGTAAAGGTCCTTGTCGTCCATCGCTGTTCGCCGGGATTGCTCCGTCACAAAGGGCTAAATTACACCTTGAAGCGACGCGATGCCCCACCCGCCGAACGCGGTCAGAAGCACGACCAGCCACGGCGCCACCTTCCAGAATGCCAGCAGCGCGAAGGCGGTCACCGCTAGGCCGAAATCGGCCGGCTTGTGGATCGCACTGGTCCAGACGGGATCGTAGAGCGCCGCGAGCAGCAGGCCCACGACGGCGGCGTTGACGCCTGTGAGGATCGCGCGAACGTGATGGACGCGCCTCAGTTCCTCCCAGAACGGCAGGGCGCCGACGGTCAACAGGAACGAAGGCAGAAAGATCGCGACGAGACAGATCACCGCGCCGAGCCAGCCGTTCGGCGGAGAGCTCATTACCACGCCGAGATACCCCGCGAAAGTGAACAGCGGGCCCGGAACCGCCTGTGCCGCGCCGTAGCCCGCGAGGAACGTATCGTTTCCGACCCAGCCCGGCGGCACGGTTTCCGCCTGCAACAGCGGAAGCACGACATGGCCACCCCCGAACACGAGAGACCCCGAGCGATAGAAACTGTCGAAAAGTGCCAGCGATTGCTGCGGCATGAGCGCCGCCAGCGCCGGCAGGCCAAGCAGCAGCGCGAAGAACAGGAACAGCGAAATGGCGCCGCCCAGGCGCCCGATTCCGGCGCGCATCGCGGTATGGTCGCTCTCCCGGGACTGCCTGAAGAAAACAAGTCCGACCAGCCCGCCCGTGACGATGGCGGCAATCTGCCCAAGCGAGGTCGGCCACAGGCCGAAGACCAGCACCGCACCGACCGCGACCGTAAAGCGCGGCGCGTCGGGGCAGAGGTTGCGCGCCATGCCCCAGACCGCAAACGCGACGACCGCCACGGCCACGACTTTCAGTCCGTGCAGAAATCCCGCATCCAGAACGTCGCCATAGCCGGTAACGCCATAACCGAACAGGACGAGAGCCAGTGCCGAAGGCAGCGTGAAGGCAACCCAGGCGGCGACCGCGCCCGGCAATCCGCCCATGGAAAGCCCAATGCCGATGCCGACCTTGCTGCTGGCCGCGCCCGGCGTGAACTGGCAGAGGGCCACGAGGTCGGCGTAGCTGCGGTCGTCCAGCCACTTGCGCCGGTGCACGAACTCGTCGCGAAAATAGCCCAGATGCGCGATCGGACCGCCGAACGACGTAAGGCCGAGGCGCAGAAAGACGAGAAAAATCTCCCATACGGGCCGGTGCCGGGCCGGCCGGCTTGCACTCCCGCCGCCAGGCTGCGCATTGGTGGTCCGATTCATGTGCCTGCCCCGGTATCGAAAGAATATATCGTATTCCGATATCGAAGATCGTTATATCATGCAAGTCGAGTTTGTGCGGCAGCATGTTGACCGACGTCGGGTGCCGTTTGCGCAACCAGGTACAGCCGAATGGAGGGAATGATCATGGCCGCAGGAAACCCCGTCGACGCCATCAGCTTTCGATTCCATCACACCATGCTGCCGGTGGCCGATCTCGACCGTGCAGTCGATTTCTACACCCGGCTGCTTGGCATGACGGTCAAGGAACGTCACGCGAATGCGGCGCGCAAGACCGAGGTTGCCCTACTCGGCTACGGCAACGACCCAACCGCGCCCTTTCTCGAACTGACCGCTGCAACGGACACCGCTGCGAGAACCGAGGTGGCACCTCTCAACACCCATGTTGCCATCGACGCCAGCGATCTTCGGGCACTCTGCACCGTACTCGAGAACGAAGGAGTCCGTTTCCTCCGCGCATTCAAGGAAAGATCGGACGGCAAGGGATTCAGCGCCTGGGTCGCGGATCCGGACGGCAATCCGCTGGAACTCGCCGAACGGCACGGCGCCTGACGACGCGCGCGGTCGGCGTACAGTCGGGCGGGCCGCCTCAGCCAACCGCGCCGCCGCAGGCGACGCAGCGCATGTTCTTGCGATCGAAGATCTTGTCGAGGTCTCCCTCCACCAGCGCGTAGTCAAGAAGGACGCGGATCGCCTTGCCCTCGTCAGGGATCCTGTACTTGGCCATCTGGTCGCGCAGGAAGTTGAGGTGATAGTCGCGTAGTTCAACCTCGGTATTGACCTTGGTGCCTGCCATTCGGGCGCCCTCCACGGGTTAGCTGGTTTTGTCTTCGCGCAACCTTAGCCCCGGGGGTTCCCGATGGGCAAGGCGGCCAGGCACGCTCTCCCCGTGCGAGAGGGGTTGCGCGCCCGCCTCGCGGGCTTTATCACGGCGGCGGGGCCGGGTGCCCACAGGCAGGGTGTTGATGTCACAGGACGGCAGGGGTGCGCGCTATCGGCTCGGCGTGGACGTGGGCGGCACGCACACCGACCTCGTACTGCTCGACCCCGCAAGCGGCGAAACGCAGGTGGAGAAGGTCGCGTCCACCCCCGCCAATCCGTCCCTCGGCGTGCTCAACGGCCTGCGCCGCTTCCTTGACAAGGGTATCGCCCCCGCCGATATCGCCTTCTTCGCCCACGGCACCACGATCACGACCAACGCACTGCTGGAAATGCGCGGGGCCAGGGTCGGCCTCCTGATCACCGGCGGCTTCAACGCGGTGCAGGAAACCCAGAACCAGGCCCGTGACGGCAACCCCTTCGACTACTTCTACGACCGTCCCGCGGCCATCGCGCCCCAGAGCCGCACGTTCCAGATTCCGGAGCGCACGGACTACCTGGGCAACGTCCTGACCCCCCTCGACGAAGGCGCGGTGCGCGACGCTGCCCGAGCCCTCGAGGCCGCCGGCGTGGACGCCGTCGCCGTCGCCTACCTGTTTTCGTACATGAACCCGGCCCACGAAATCCGCACCCGCGAGATCATCAACGAAATGGCGCCACGCCTGCACGTGTCGCTGTCGTCGGACGTGCTGCCGCGCATCCGCGAGTGGCCGCGCCTGTCGACGACGCTGGTCAACGCCTACCTCGCGCCGGTGCTGACACGCTACGTCGGGGACCTGTCGCGCGGGCTCGACGCCCTAGGGGTGAGGACAGCCCAGCGTTTCCTGATGCAGTCGAACGGCGGCGTCATGCCTTTCGCCGCCGCCGAGACCGGCGAGAAGACCGTTCATACCCTGCTGTCGGGCCCCGCCGCGGGCGCCCAGGCCGCCGCCTGGGTCGCGCGGGCGAACGCGCGCGCGGGCCTGGTGACACTGGACATGGGCGGGACCAGCGCCGATATCGCCTTCATCGAGGCCGGGGTGCCGCTGGAAGTGACCGAAGGCACGGTCGCACGGCGACAGGTCGACGTGCCCGCCCTCGACATGACCACGATTTCGGCCGGCGGCGGCTCCATCGCCCGGGTGGCGCCGGGCGGTTTCCTCACAGTCGGGCCGGAGAGCGCGGGCGCAGTGCCGGGCCCCGCCTGCTACGGGCGCAGCGGCGACCAGCCGACCGTGACCGACGCCGACATCGTCTGCGGCTTCCTCAATCCCGACTATTTCCTCGGCGGCAGCCAGCGCCTCGACGTCGCCGCGGCGGAAGCGGCGCTGAACACGCACATCGCCGGGCCCCTCGGCCTGTCGGTTCGGGAAGCCGCCACCGGCATCCGCCGCATCGTCGACGAACGCATGGCCGACGAGGTGCGGGTCTTCGCCGCCAAGCGCGGGCTCGAACCGCGCGCCTTCACCCTCTTGCCGTTCGGCGGCGCCGGCGCGGTTCACGCTGCCGCGGTCGCCGACGAACTGGGCATCGCCCGCATCCTGGTGCCGCCGCGGCCTGGGGCGTTCTCGGCCCTCGGCCTCCTCTGCTCCGACGTGGTGCACGACTACATCCGCTCCGAGCTGACCCCCCTCGCCCGCCTCGTGCCGGATCACGCGGAGGCGCTGTTCACCGAGCTGGAATCCCGCGCGCGCGCCGAGCTTGCTGCCGAAGGTCTGGGCGACGCCGAGGCACGGCTCGAACGCGAGATGGACCTGCGCTATGCCGGACAGGGCTATGAACTGCGCGTGTCGCTGGACGGCATCGGCAGGATCGACGCGGCGGGACTGAAGGCAGCGCGTGAGCGTTTCGATGCGCGTCACGCCCAGATCCACGGCCATGCGGCCCGCGAAAAGCCGGTCGAGGTAGTGAGCTATCGCCTGCGCGCCCGGGTTGCGGTGCCCAAGGTCCAGCCGCGCGAACTGCCGGCTCCCGCGACCGGCGTCGATGCGGCGGCGGTCCTGAAGGGGCGCCGGACGGTCTGGTTCGACGGACGCGAG
The DNA here is from genome assembly GCA_009380075.1 of Alphaproteobacteria bacterium. Lineage (GTDB taxonomy): Bacteria > Pseudomonadota > Alphaproteobacteria > SMXQ01 > SMXQ01 > WHSO01. Next base: position 14,926 of record WHSO01000033.1, read on the forward strand.
GGCATCGACGTTCCGGTCTTCGAACGCGACGGCCTCACCCGCGGTGCACATCTTGCGGGACCGGCCCTCGTCGAGCAGATGGACGCCACGACGGTCATCCCCGCGGGATGGACCGCGGAGGTGGACGCCTTCGGCAACCTTCTCCTCACCCGCGACGAGGCAAAGCGATGATCGACGCCGTCACCATCGAAGTGCTGCGCAACAAGGTCGCCGGCCTGACCGACGAAATGCACTACCATTTCTACCGGTCGGGCTATTCGACCATCATCCGCGAATCGCGGGATTTCTCCTGCGTCATCCTCGATCGCGACGGGCGCCTCATCACCGCGCCGCCGATGTTCTTCCACGGCACGGTGTATCGGCACTTCTGCGCCCGCGTGCTCGAGCTTTACGGCGACACAATGCGCCCCGGCGACGTGTTCGTGTCGAACCATCCTTATGAGGCCGGGCTGCCGCACGTTTCCGACATGGGATTCGTCGCGCCGATCTTCGCCGGCGAACGGCTGATCGGGTTTTCCGGCTCCATCGCCCACAAGGCCGACATCGGTGGCACCATGCCAGGCTCGACCTCGGCGACGGCGACGGAGATCTTCCATGAAGGGCTGCTGCTGCCGCCGGTGCGCATCCGCGCCGGTGGCGCCCCCTGCCTCGACATCGACCGGCTGATCCTCGCCAATTCGCGCCAGCCGGAGCTGGTGGCCGGCGACATCGGCGCCCAGGTCGCGGCCACCTGCATGGGGGTCGCACGGATGGAGCAGCTTGCCGAACGATTCGGCGCGGACATCGTTTGCGAGGCCTTCGCCGCCATCCTCACGGGCGCCACCGACGAGCTCGCGGCCGCGATCGCGGCGCTGCCGGAAGGCGCCGCCCGTGCCGAGGGATTCATGGACAGCGACGGCGTCGAGATCGACCGCATGATCCGCATGGCGGTGAACGTGACGGTCAAGGGCGGCCGCGTGCTGTTCGATTTCTCGGACTCGGACGAACAGGCCCGGGGGCCGATCAACCTGCGCCCAAGCATGGTGGAGGCGTGCTGTTTCTATTCCCTGATCGGCTGCCTCGGCCCCGACATCCATTTCAACGACGGCTGCCGCGACGTGGTGGATTTCAGGTACGCCCCCGGCACCATCACCAACGCGACGGCACCGGCGCCGGTGTCGAGCTACCAGATGGCAAACCTGAAGCTGGTCGACGTGATCCTCCAGGCACTGAGCCACTTCCGCCCCGAACGCGCGGTCGCCAACGCGGGATCGTCGGGGGCGCTCGGCATCAACTGGGGCAAGGGCGCGCGGCCCGGCCAGTCGAGCCTGCAATACGAGATCCTGGGCTCCGCCTACGGCGGCGGGCACGGCCACGACGGCGCGAGCTGCACCGCGACGCACCTGTCGAACCTGCATGTCACGCCGATCGAGATCCTGGAATCGGAATTCCCGGTCCGCGTCAGCGCCTTCGAGCTGATCCCCGATTCCGGCGGCGCGGGGGAATTCCGGGGCGGGCTCAGCTTTCGCCGCGCCTACGAGATGCTTTCCGACGGCATGGTGATCCGCCGTTACGACCGCGCCAAGTGCCCGCCCCAGGGCATCAAAGGGGGCAAGCCGGGGCGCGCCAGCCGCTTCGTCATCAAGGCGGGAACGGTGGAGGAGCGCGAAACCCCGGCGTCGGGGCGCTTCGACCTGAGGGCGGGGGACCGGTTCTTCCTCGAATCGGCGGGCGGCGGCGGTTACGGCGATCCCGTCGGTCGCGATCGCAAACGGGTCGAGCGTGACATCGCCGAAGGCTACGTCACACCCGAGACGGCGAAACGCGACTACGGCGCCGCCTGATCCCAGGCGCAGATATCGACGCGAAACGCTTTTCCGCGCAGATGGGGTTCAGGCGGTCAGCGACCGTGCGCCTTCCGCCGGCTTGCGGATTCGCGCCGCGGGGAAGCGCACCGTGACCGTGGTACCGACGCCGACCTGGCTCTGCAGGTCGAGGGTTCCCCCGTGCAGTTCCACCATGGACTTGGCCAGCGGCAGGCCGAGACCCGTGCCTTCGCCCTTCCGGTCGAGCTTGCTGTTGACCTGCGAGAACGGCGCAAGGCACTTGGGAATATCCTCGAGCGCGATGCCGACGCCGGTATCGGAGACCTGGAAGACGTAACCGCTGTCGTCCCGGCTCCAGTATCGCAGCGTGACCGCGCCACCCTGTTCCGTGAACTTGATGGCGTTGGACAGCAGATTGGTCAGGATCTGCTTGAACATCAACCGGTCCGCATGGAGCATCTGCCGGGATTCGGGCGCTTCCAGGGTGAGCGTCACCCCTTCCTTCTGCGCCCGGATGCGCACGAAATTCAGGATGGCGTCGAGCGGTTCCGCGACGTCGAATTCGTCGTCGTTCAGATCGGTCTTGCCGGCTTCGATCTTCGACAGGTCGAGGATGGTGTTGATCAGGCCGAGCAGATGCTGGCCCGAATCGTAGATGTCCGTCGCGTATTCGCGATAGAGCGGGCTGCCGACCGGGCCCATTGTCTGGTTCTTGATGATTTCCGAAAAGCCGATGACGGCATTCAGGGGCGTGCGCAGCTCGTGGCTCATCTTCGCCAGGAATTCGCTCTTGGACTGGTTCTCGACCTCGGCACGTTCCCTGGCTTCGCGCAATTCGTTTTGCTCCTGGCGGTAGGCCGTCACGTCGCTGCAGGCGCCGACGAACGACCGCTCCCCGTCGGGATCCATGGCCGAAAGGTTCATCTCCATGTCGAACGTCCGGCCGCCTTTCCGTTGTCCCCTCAGCGGACGTTGACGCCCGATGATCCGCGGGAAGCCGCGGTCCGAACCGCTGAAGAACTGCTCGAACCAGGCGCGATCGTCGGGCGTCACCAGAAGGGAAATGTGCTCACCGGTGATGTCGTGCTCGGAATATCCGAAGATGCGTTCCGCCGCCGGATTGAAACTCAGGATGCCGCCGCGGCCATCGAACGTGACGACCGCATCGCCGATGGACTTGATGATGGCCTGCGGCGATCGTTCGGAAAGTTCCTGTTCGAGGGAGGCGATCCTGCGGGCTTGCTTGCGGGCCGATACGAACAGGAAAAGGAAAACGGCCGCAATCGCGACAAGCACGACGACGAAGCCCGCCAGCAGAGGCCAGCCGAGTCCATAGCCAATTCCCAACGATTCGCCGAACATACCCACTGTGAAACCCTTCCGCTGAAGCACTTATTCGTTACTGGAAGTTTTAGGGCACAGATATGTCGAATGGGTTAATGGACGCGTGTCCGCACGGCCACATGGCGCGTCGAAGTTTCGGCGGCGCCGACTGTTCGACCTGCGGACACGGAGGGCGTTAAGAGTTGGGAAAGCATGTAACAATTGGCCGGGTCGCCGGCCGGGCGCGCGTCCCGACGGCGGCTTCCGGACGAAGCGGCGATCAGGCCGATAGCACGTTCTTCTTCATGCCATCGAGGTGCGCGAGCACGTCGTCCACGTGCATAACATCGGCATACTTGTGGTGCAGGTCGAACAGGTTGACCTTGTGCGACAGCATCGAGCGGTCGTAGGTGCACTCTTCCACCACCACCGTATGGAAGCCGTGGGAATAGGCGTCGACCACCGACGCCCGCACGCAGCCCGAGGTCGATTCGCCCAAAGCGATGATGGAGCGCATGCCCATCTTGTTGAGGTGCGCGATCAGCGGCGTGCCGAAGAAGGCCGAGGCGCGCTCCTTGTAGATCACGAGCTCGCCATCCTCCGGCTTCACCTCGTCGATAATGTCGTAGGCGTCGGGCCGCAGCTTGCGGTTGTCGCGGTTGGTCGAATTGACGCCGCGGGTATCGACGTGGCGGGTCGTGTAGATGACGGGCACGCCCGCCGCGCGGGCGGCGGCCAGCACCTTCTGCGTCGGTGGCAGCGCCTTCCAGGCGTTCTCGCCGCAGGAGCCGGCATGTGCGCGGTTGGCCTCGGCGACCGGCTTGTCGCCGCCGAGGTAGGCATTCCTGTAGAGGTCGATGGCGAGGATCGCCGGGCGCTCGCCGACGTGCAGGTCACGCTCGTAAGACTTGTAGATTTCGACGAGATCGTCGTCGATGACGTCGCGCCAGCAATGGTCTTCGAACTCCCGCGCCATGATCCTTCCTTCCCTCGCAAGTATCGTCCGTCGGGCATTAGACCGCGACCGGCCGTTACCCGTCAACGTAACCGGGCAACGGGTCCGAATTCCGGTGGCACGCCCGCGCAAGGCCATGCTAGGTAGTGCCCTTCCCATTCCGGCCCGGCCCGGCAAAAATCGGGGCCCAAAGGCCCGTCCAACGGCGCCACGGCGCCCACAGCATCAGGGAGCACACGAGATGGCACTCAAAGTCGGCTTTGTCGGGCTTGGCGAGATGGGTGGCGAAATGGCGCGCCACGTCGCCACCAAGGGCAAGAAGAAGGGGATTTCCGTCTACGGCTTCGACCTGCAGAAGAAGGCGTTGGACCGCGCCAAGAAGCACGGCGTCGTATCGGTCAAGTCGCTATCGGAACTGGCCAGGACCTGCGACGTGTTCATCGTCATGGTCGGCTACGACCACCAGGTCAAGCAGGTGGTGACCGACATCACCAAGGACGGCAAGAAGGGCGCCGTCATCGTCATTACGGCGACAAGCCACCCCAACATGGTCCACGAATGCGCGAAGATCGCCAGGAAGGCGGGGATCGGCGTCGTCGACGCGCCGGTCTGCTACGGCCTCGACGGTGCCCGCGACGGCACCTTGATGTCCACCTGCGGCGGCGCCACGAAGGACTACGACAAGGTGCGGCCTGTGCTGGAATGCTACTCCCGTGCGGCGCCGCACCTGGGTGAGCTCGGCGCCGGCGAAATCGGCAAGACCTGCAACAACATGCTGCACTGGGCGCATAGCATCGCCAACTACGAGGTGCTGCTGCTGGCCAAGGCCTATGGCATCGACGCCCAGAAGATGCGCGAAACGCTGTTGAAGTGCCCGGGGAAAAACGGGACGCTGGAGCGCTGGGATGAAACCAAGTTCACCTGGCAGGAGAAGGACATGGACATCGCGCTCGACCTCGCGCAGAAGCGCAAGGTGCTGCTGCCGATGTTCGGCCAGGTCGACCAGCTCATCAAGATGTTCCACGCCGATGACGTGGCGGAGCTCCTGTACGACAAGAACAAGGCCCATTACCTCGGCATCGAATACAAGAAGAAGCCGATCACCGCAGACTGAGCGCGGTTCCGCCGTCCGGCAGAACAGGAACGGGGAGCCACTGGCCCCCCGTCTGCCGTTCCGGCAAAAAGGCCGGGATCAGGTCGACTTTTCGGACTTCTCGGACTTTTTCTTCTTCGCCTTCTTCTGGGCGCACACCCCGCCCTTCGAATAGTCCTGGCAGCGCCCGCCGCCGGTCTTGGTCATCACCTGACGCAACCGATCGATGGCGGGGTCGGGCGCGGCGAAGATCTTGGCGATGAAGGCATCCATCTCCTCACCAGTGGCGAAGCGTTCGAGCATCTTCTGGCGCTTGAACTCCTGCAGGAATTGCTTGTCCTTCAGCACGTTGTTGAAGGCCGTGCGCAGGATCTTGACGCGCTCTTGCGGCACCTTGGGTCCGACCCAGTAGGATCGGCCGATCTCGGGGCCGATCAGGACCACCTCGAGCGCCTTCCGGTCCGCGTCCGACTTGGCGATCTCGAGCACGGTCGGCGCGTCGGGCCATTCCTTCTCACGCTTGAAGCCGAACTGCACGATCGGCACGATCTGCCCGTTGGTCAGGTACTCGGGCCCCGACACGTATATGGAACCGAGCGACCAGCTCCCCATGCCCTGCAGTTCGCCGCGCTCCATCGCGAGCTTCACCTCGGTGCCCGACTTGTAGCCGCCGATCACCTTGAACTTGAGGCCGAGCATGTTGCGGGCGAGGTAGGGATAGACGGTGGAGTTGGAACTCGCGCCGGTCGAGCCCACGATCAGCTCGCGCTCGTAGAGGTCCTTGTAGCTCTTCACTCCCGACTTGGCGCTCGCCAGAAGAAGCTCGTTGCCCGCCGACAGACGGCCGATGCCCTGGATCTTGCGGGCGTCGTACTTCACGCCGCGCGCGCCCATGCGCTGGTACATCGGCAGGTTCTGGTGCAGCGTGAACATCTCGGTCCCGTCCTGGGCGCCTGCGTTGTAGGCGTGATTCAGCAGCTTCATGCCGCCCGCGCCCGGCATGTTCTGGGCGACGATGGTGGGCTTTCCGGGAATGTGCCGCTCCATGTGGCGCGCAAGGAAGCGCGCATACAGGTCGTAGCCCCCGCCCGCGCCGGAACTGATCAGAAGCTTGACGGTCTTCCCCTTGTAGAAATCCTCGGCTACGGCGGAAACGGCGCCCGTCGCGCAGAGCATAGCGGCGAAGGCCACCCCAAGTGGCCGCATCGGAACTGGGAGAGTCATGTTGTCCTCCTGGGCTGTAAAGCGTCGATGACGTGATTTCCTTCGGGCCACGTTCGGGTGACGCTCGCCACTACCCAAACGTGTTGCGGAACAAAAATCTACCGGGAGCATCGGCCCCGCCGCAACGGGAATCGGTCCTGCGGTAGGCGCGAATCCGGACCGGCCACCGAAACGCCGGCGGGACGTAGCCGACAAGGCTTCGGAACTCGCGCGCTTGCAAGGCGCTGGTATCGTTTCTGGACTTGGAATGGTGGCGCGAGCCGATATCTTCCGGGTTCAAAATCGGCCACAGCCCTTGGTGCTACGCATAAACTCAAGGATTTAGCCGACAATTGTTTGTATTTAAGCCTTTTTTAAGTCGAATTTGTCAGATTTGAGTCTAGGATGTGCATGCAGGGATATGCCTTCCACGAGTGTGGATCTACCGACTCGAATGAATGAACGGATCACGGTGCGCCAGATGAACACAGTCCGCCCGGTCGTCTTCAACCCAGCCGTGGGTTTCGTCGCCTCCCAGTTCGGAAAGCCGGCCTTCGACCGGCGGCTATCGGACAAGATCCTGGCCGCCCATAACCACGCCTACGCCATTGGCGATGTCGGCCTAGCGGCGCAGCTGATGGCCCAGCTCGAGCGAACCGAGGAAGCCGAACGCGAGGCCTATCGCCGCAAGAGCAGCGGATCCTTCGGATCGTACAGCCCGCGCCAGTCGAGCGCGGTGGCGCACGGCAGGCTGTGGCAGGCCTACGTGGACGCGCGCAACGCGTACAACGCGTTGAGCCTGCAGGCAGGCGCACCGTCGGCCCGCGTGGTGAGAGCCGCTACGGAGATGAAACGGTGCTACGCGAAGTGGGCCCTCGCCTGAGCCGTCGCTTCGGCATAACCTGAGCATCATCCCGGCACCTCCGAGTGTGCCACGGGCTAGCGGGGTCCCGGCGGCCGAACTTTCGCTGCAGCATGATCCTCAGCGACCTTGGACGCGGGCCAGGAATTTTTCCCCCTCGATCGAATCGACAAACTGCTTCAAGGCGGCCACCACGGTTGCGTCGTAGCGTTCCGGATGATCGACAAGCAGTTGCATCGCTTCCTCGGGCGAAATCCCCTCGCGATACGAACGCGGCACGATACGGGCCGCGAAAACGTCCGCGACGCCGAGAATCCGCGCGGGCAGGCAGATATCGTCGGCGATGCGGTTGGCCGGGTAGCCGCTTCCGTCGAGCCGTTCGTACATCTGGCCGATGGCATCGACCACAGGAAGCCCGAATTCCACGTCCTTCAGAATCCGGACCGCCTGGGTGATGTGCCCCTGCATGATCCTGACCTCGTCGGGGCTCAGGCGTTCCGCCTTTGCGACGATTTCCGCCGGGATGGAAAGCTTCCCGATCTGCGCCAGCATGGCAGCGATGTCGACGGTGATGAGGACGTCTTGCGGAACATGCAGCCCCGTGGCGATCCCGACGCTGACGTCCCGGACGTTCTCCGAATGGCCCCCGAGGTACGGATCGACCTGCTCGATCACGCGGACGAAGGCCCGGGTCATCGCCTGCAGGCCGCGCTGGCGCCGCTGTTCCGCCTCGCGGATTTCTGTCACGTCCCGCCCCGCGACGAGAATGCCCTCCACCTCCCCGCTTTCGCCCCGGTACGCCACCTTGGACATCTGGAAGTGGCGGACGCCGTCGGGCAGGTGCAGGACCTCCTCCACCACGACGGGCTTGTCGGAGGCAAGGGCGCGTTCGTCCGAGTGGCGCAGCCGTTCCGCGGTGCCGCGGCCGAAGACCTCGGCGTCGCTGAGGCCTTCGACGCCGTCGGACATACGGCCGATCATCCTGGCGAACGACGGATTGCCGTAGATGTAGGTACCACTTTTCCGCTTGAGGCCGATCATCTCGGTCAGCGAGTTCATGAGGCTGCCCAGGAACCGGCGCTGGGCTGCGATCCGGGAGCCCAGCTCCCGGTACTGGGTCGCAAGGGCCAGGTTGTGCTCGCTCGTCTGGTGCCGCCAGAACGCGACAAATCCGACAACGATGCAGAGCGTCAGGAGCACGCCGACGGCCGACACGCCCCAGGTGAAGGTACGCAGGGACGCCCTCGCCTCCACGGCGTTGGCTTCCTGCACCACCATCCACGGCACGCCGGGTACCCAGGTGCCATAGGAATAGACCGAGCCGCCGCCTATGGCGGCCCGCCGCGCAAAGGGGAACGACTGGCGGGGCGCCAGCGGCGCGCCCGTGACAGCTTCCAGGACGGGACGCCCGCCCGGAACGATCTCCTGCACCTCGGAGACGCCGACCTGAAACAGCCGTGTCGATTCGCCCTTGAGGGCGAGAGGTGAATCCTTGAGAACTTCGGCGAGGGTCGTGTGCACCGGTGTTGCCAGAACGAACACACCAGACACGTTGCGCGGTGCCGCGGGATTCTCCTCTTGCGGTGGGGCGACCGGCAGGATCACGTCGAGGGACAGGCCATCGGCGTATTGCCGCACCGGCGTGACGGCGCGCGCCTTGGCCGCGATCGCCGCCGTGGCCGATTGCCGCTGACCCGGGCTCATGTTGGGCGCGCCGGCACTGGCGATAATCACCCGGCCCTTGCCGTCGACGAGATAGACGCCGACCAGGCCCTCCTGTCGCGCGAATTGCGTAACCGCCTGCATCATATATGGAATTTGAGCCGCAAGGGCGGACTCCCTCGACCCGATATCGCCGTTCTGGCTCGCTTCGGACGCGAACAGGCGAAACACGTCGCTGCGGCTCAGCCGAAGCCCTGCGTTGCCCAGGGACTCCAGTCGGGCCGCCAGCACCTGGGCACGCGTTTCGGCGAGGATAGCAGTCCGTTGCGCAAGCTCACCGACAACGCGCGTTTCGCGCTGACTGACGATCCAGTACGCCACCCCGACGGCGACTACGATCAGGGCAGCGAAGATCAGTATTCCCCGGATCAGAAGATGACGATGGCCCGGCGGGTGGCGTTCCGCCGCGCCGGAGAACACGTGATCGAGATCGCCTGATTCGTAGTGGGTCGTAGCTGGTTGAGTCGTCATTGGACCTTTACCCCCGGAATGGGCCCGGCCGCCGGACGAATCGGCATGACATGAGCCCATCTGGTTGTTTCGTTCACGGAATACTGAGGTACGTAAAACGTCACCTGCGTGTCGGGCAGGACCGCATCGAAGAGACTGTCCATGATCAGGATCCTGTCATCGAGGTATACCGCAAGCACCGCATGGGGCACGGCGCGGAGTGTATCCTGCAGGACAACGATCCTGAGCTTTTCCGCCGGAAATCCGAGCTCGCGGAGTGTGACGTATTTTATGATGGCGTAATCTTCGCAGTCCCCCGACTGGCTTATGAACTGCAGCGGCGACGCCCAGAAATCATTGACTCCGTAGTTCTCGACATCCTCGCGATACACCCAGGAATTCAGAAAGCGGTTGATCTCGCGCAATTGCTCCACCGGTTTCAGCCCCTCGACCCGACGCTTCGACGCCCGCCAAGCGGCGGCGGCGGGGGACGGACACTTTCGCGCGTCCGCATCGCAGGCAGCGTAGATGACGTTCTCTTCCTTGATCTTGTCGAGGACCCGGGTCCACTGGGGCAGCGCCCGCAGGTTCCCGCCGATGAATTCCAGCGACCCGAAAATGCCGGCCGGACCGGTCCGCGCGGGACGCCCGACGTCGTCCGACACGGCGGGAGGGGACAGCACAAGCGCCGCCAGGGCGGCAAGGACCGAAAGGAAAAATACGCGGGTGCTTCGGGCGAACATCGGTTTGCGTTACCGCTCGTGCAACGCCCGCTCCCGCGCCTTCATCAGAGGCTTGAGGAGGTAGTCCAGCACCGACTTTTCGCCGGTGAGGATATCGACGGTCGCCACCATGCCCGGAATGATCGGCAGCGGGCCTTCCTTGGCGCCCAGGTAGTTCTTGTCGGTCCGAACGATGATCTTGTAGTAGCTCTCGGACCGGCCCGAGGCATCCGTCTCGGTGATCGTATCCGCACTGATTCGTTCGACCTTCGCCTTCAGCCCCCCGTAGACGGAAAAATCGTAGGCCGAAATCTTGACGATGGCCTCCTGGTCCGGACGGATGAAGGCGATGTCCCGTGGGCGGACTTTGGCCTCGACCAGGAGCGTATCGTCGATCGGCACGATCTCGACCAGGTCCATTCCCGGCCGGACCACGCCGCCGACCGTGTTTACCTTCATCTGCTTGACAATTCCGTTCACCGGCGACCGGACCTCGGTGCGTTGCACCCGGTCCTTGGCGGCGAAGATAGCTTCGCCCACGGCCGTGAGCTCGTTCTGTTTCTCGGTCAGCTCCTTCTGCGCGGCCGCCTTGAACCCCAGGTAGTGTTCCTCGATCCGCCGGTTGGCCTCGCGGATTGCCGACTCGGCCCGCGGCACCGAAAGCCGGATGCTGTCGAGTTCCCGTGTGCTGTCGTTCAGGCTTCCCTGCAGCTTCAGGTATTCCATCCGGGGCACGACGCCCTGGGCGACCAGAGGGTCGGTGATCTTGACCTGCTCGCTCAGCAGTTCGACGCCCTTCGCGAGGCTGCGTTCGCGGCTTTTCAGGTCCGCCAGTTCCTGCTTTCGCTGATCCACCTGCTGCTCGATGATGGCGATCTGCGCCTGAAGCTCGTTCTGGCGCGCCATGTAGAGGTGCCGCTCCCGTTCCGCGATCTGACGCCGTTCGGCCAGCAGCTCGGGAGGGAAGGTGAGCGGCCGCTGGTACGCCTCGGCCTGCAGGCGCGCCACTGCCGCGGCCAGGCCATCGTATTTCGCCCGCAATTCGCCGAGGCTCGAAACGAAGGTGCTGTTATCGATCTGGATCAGCGGTTGTCCCGCCTTGACGATCTCGCCTTCGCGCACCTCGATCTTCCTGACGATGCCGCCTTCCAGATTCTGGACGATCTGGATCTGTTGCGACGGAATGACGCGGCCCTCGCCGGTCGTGACCTCGTCGAGGACCGCCCAATTCGCCCACAGGACGGCCACGACCAGGAACACGAGAACCCCCAATATCAACGCCTGACCGAACAGCGCCGGCCGCGCGATCCCGGCTCCAAACCGGACCGGCGCGTAATCCGCGTCCGGGTGTGGAAGAAGCTTCCGGAGCATTTCCGCGAAGCGCCTGCCCGACGCCGGCATGGGATTGCGACTGGAGAAAATATCCTGTGCCATGACGCGTTACGCCGTCTGAGCCTTGATCTTGCCGGAATTCAGGGCCTCTATGATCTGGTCCCGCGGGCCGTCGGCGATTACCTTGCCCTGATCGAGGATGATGATCCGGCTGGCCAGCGGCAGCAGCGAGGCGCGGTGGGTGATCAGGAACAGCGTCCGGTTCTTCAGCGTGCGCGCGACCTGCGACATGAAGATCTTCTCGGTTCCGGTATCGATGCCGCTGGTCGGCTCGTCGAGAATCAGGATGGGAGGGTCCGTTACAAGGGCGCGTGCCAGGGCTACCGCCTGGCGCTGGCCGCCGGACAGCCCGTCCCCGCGTTCGCCGACAATCAGGTCGTAGCCCCGCGGGTGACGCCGGACGAAGTCGTCCACGCCCGCCATGTGCGCCGCCCGCAATATCGCCTCATCATCGACATAGGGTGCGCCGAGGGCGATGTTGTCGCGGATCGTGCCGTGGAACAGGAAACTGTCCTGCAGCAGCGTGCCGATGCTGCGCCTGAGGTCCGCCGGGTCGATCTGGCGAACGTCGGTGCCGTCCATGGTTATCGAGCCTGAAGTCGGGTGATAAAGCCCGAGGATGAGCTTGGCCACCGTGCTCTTGCCGGAACCGACCCGGCCGATGAGGGCAACGCGCTCGCCCGCGGCGACGGAAAAGCTGACGCCCCGGAGCGCCGGCAGCTCGGCTCCCGGATAGCTGAACGTGACGTCCTGGAAACGGACCGCCCCCCGGAAGGACGCCCGGTGCAGGAATCGCTTGGCCGCGGGACGTTCGACCGGCAGCGACATGATGTGGTCGAGGGCGCGCAATGCCGACATGGACTGGTTCATCCGCGCCAGCAGGTTCGCGACCTGGCCGAGCGGCGCAAGCGCACGGCCGGAGAGGATCATCGCGGCAATGAGCGCACCGCTGGTGATGCTGCCGTCCTGGATCAGGTAAGCGCCGTAGATAACCACGGCGATGGTCGAAAACTGCTGCAACGACATCGACAGGGTGACGATGATCTGGGACAGGAACCGTACCCTGAGCGCGGACTCCGTCGCCTTGGCGACGAATTGCTCCCACTTGTTCTGCATCCGCCCCTGGGCGTTCAGGCTCTTGATGGTTTCGAGCCCGCCGATGGTCTCGACCAGGATGCCGTGCTTCTGGGCGGCCTCACGCTGGCTGAGTTCGACCGCCGCCTGTAGCGGCCGCTGCAGCAGCACGCCCGCCACCAGCAGCACAGGCACGATCACCGCCGGAACGATGGCGAGTTCTCCGGCAATCAGCCAGATCACCAGTATGAACAGGACGATAAAGGGGACATCGGCAAAGGCGGTGATGCTCGCCGAGGTCAGGAACTCCCGCACGATTTCGAAATCGCGCAGAATATTTGCAAAAGCGCCGGAGGAGCCCGGCCGGGAAGCCATCTGGAGGTTCTGGACGTGTTCGAAAACCTTCGCCGACAGCAGCGTGTCGGCGCTCTTGCCGGTCGAATCGACGAAATAGCCGCGCAGCGTCCGCATGACAAAATCGAAGCCGATCACGATCGCCACGCCGATGGCCAGAACCCACAGCGTCTCGATCGCGTTGTTGGGCACGACCCGGTCGAAGACCTGGCGCATGAATAGGGGCGTCGCGAGCGCGAAGCAATTGACCAGCAGCGACGCGACGATTACCTGTCCGTAGATCGGCCAGAACTGCGCCAGCGTCCCCCAGAACCACGACTTTTGCAGTGCCGGGCCGTGTTCGGCGCCGACGCGCCCATCGTCGCGATATTCCGGCCGGACGAAGATGACATGACCTTCGTAGAGGGCCTCGAGCTCCCTGCGCGCGATCCGCAACTGCCCGCCCCCGCTTTCGGGCGAGAGGATCTCGCAGGTGTCGGCATCAACGTGGCGCAGCAGGACGCACGCGCCCCCGCCCACGAGAAGGAGGACGACCGGGAGGGTGAAGGCGGGAATGCCGGAGAGGGATCGCTTGGCGATGCGGCCGGTGAGGCTCGCGCGCTCGGCTGCGCGGAAGAACAATTCGGGCGTGATCCGCCCGCCTTCGAGCGGCAGCCCGGCGACCAGTGCGTCGGGAGACACCGGACGCTCGAAGACGCGGGTCAGGGCGGCGAGGCAGGCAAGCAGCGGGTCGTCGACGTCCCGCTTGAGCGCTGCCTGGGACACGGACCAGTCCTCTGCGCGGTCGCTATGCTTGACTTGGTCGAGCGCCATTGATGCCTTCCCCGGGGCAATCTCATTGGAAAGCGAGACATTAACGGAAAATTCCCTAACAATTGATAAAAACGTTAACCATATCGTCCGGTCCTTGCCGCCCGGGGACGGCCCCATGGGACACTCCATGGACATCAGTGAGCGTCGCGGATTCCGGGCATCTGCGCGGGGGCCGCGGGCGATGGTGCCGTGGTATGGAAGGCGCTAGTTGCGGGGATCCCTGCCCTATACCGGTGCCGGCTTGGGCACTATGCGGATCACGGGGGAAGGCTTCCGGTCCCGGAAATGGTGGCGCGGCACCTTCCGGACCTCCGAGTGAGGGCGATCACGGTGGCGACGGCTTTCGTGCCGCCGCGGCAGGCCGCAATCGACGCAATAGAGATACACCGGCTGCCTCCGCCGGGAGACGTAGGCCCCTTCTCCGTCCGCCGACTGCGTCCGTGTCGCCGGTTCATCCGGGGACGCTCCGTCCGGTGCTTCCGAACGCGCCCCCGGGCCTCCTCCGTCCTCCCTGTCGTCGGTTTCGGGCTTGAGGTACCGTGCCGCCACCCAGCCTTCCTTGCCGATTGCCCCGAACAGCATGCCGCGCACCCAGCCGTCGCGGCGCTCGAATTCCATGATGCGGTCGTTCTTGTCCAGGCGCTCGATGACCTTGCTCTTCGGGCCGGGCGCGGCGTACAGGGCAACGTCTACGTCGGTGATGACCAGTATCTCGCCGGGCGTGGCATGCGCCTCGCCGGGCGCCATCAGAAATGCCCCAAGGGCGGTCAGGACCAATGCCAATCTTCCCCGGCGTGCGGGCGGGCGGCATCCTCGCGAGAAAGTGCCAAGGTTGACAGGACGTTCCATCATGACCGCCTCCATCGTATCGGAATGTGTGGCGCGACGCGGGCCTATGGCCGGCGACAGCAGGGAACGGTTCCGATGATAGTCCGGTATCGACGGCCTTGGAAGGCCGTCCGCAAGCGAAAAGGGCCGCCCTGAGGGGCGGCCCTTGCCGGACGTCCGTTCGGTCGCCGCTAGACCAACTGGAAATCGTTGGACGCGAACGTCGCGTCCGTGATCACACCGATGTTGGTGATGTCGGCCACCAGCACGGCACCACCGGCTACAGACGGGTTCGGATCTTGCCAGACCTGCGCCTTGTCGCCGACGTCGAAGACGAACAGGGCGGCGTTGCTGATGTTCGCATAGCCGTCGATCGTGGCCTGAACATCCGCCTCGAGAATTTCATCGAACTGAACGATGACCTCGTTCCCCGCCGCGTTCATCCCCGGACCAGCGGACGACGCACCCTCCGCATAGGTTACCGTCGTGTCGTTGTTGCCGATCCCGATCGTCCCAACGTCGAATGCGAGAAGGTCGTCACCGCCGCCCGATGTGAAGGTATTGTAATCAGTGATGGTGTCGCCGAACTCGGCGGTGGAATTCCAGCGAAAGACGTCGTCACCCGCCCCGCTGGTCAGGATGTCATTGCCCGGGCCGCCAACCAGTATGTCATTGCCACCATTGCCGAAAATGATGTCATCGCCGCCGCCGCCATTCAGCACGTGACTGCCGCCGTTGTCGACGATGATCTCGGCACCGTCACCCCCATCGATGGCGCCGGACGCGACCGCCCTCACCGACACCACCGCGTCATCCGATGCATCGTCATTGCCGGACGCGTAGGTGAAGGTCGCGAGGTCGCCGGGATCGAACGGCCAATCCGTGTTGATGACGACATCCGAACCGGAAACGGAGACGTTGTCGAAGTTATGTGTGTCAAAGGTCAGGATGCCGTTGACCGTCAACGGACCATCGCCGGTGTCGTTGGCCAGCAACGCCCATTGCGGCACCGTAAAAGTGACGTCGTTGTTGATGGCGGTAAGGATCGTATCCGCGTTCGCCACAACGTCCGGGGTCCCACCTGGGACATCCGCGACATTGATCGTGAGCGTGGCCGAAGCCTGATCGCCGTTGCCGTCCTCGATCGTATAGGCAAATTCCTCGGACTGGTCGGAGTCCACTTCCGGCGCCGTGTAGGTATAGGCCCCGGTATTGAAGTTGAATTCGAACTCACCTCCCAGGGCCGTCACGACCGTGAGGACAACGCCGCTATTCGAAAGCACGGTCCCGCCGACCGGCGAATCCGCCGTATAGGTGATCCCGTCATGGACGAAGGCGACCACGGGGTTGGGGGCACGGTAGCCGTCGGTACCCGGAGAATCCGGCGGGGAATCGTTCCCGGCCACGCCGTCGTCGCTGATGCCGGTAAGTACGTTGCCGGTTACGGTGGACCCGACGAGCGAGGATTCGAAGGCGTCCTCGAGGGCTGCCAGAAGATCGTCGAACGAATCGATCAGCACGACGTTACCATCGGGCGACGCGACGGCGGCCAGAGCGTCCTCGGCAACGGGATCGCCATTGAGAGCACCGCCGATACCGATCGCATAGGCATCGGCGCCGACGCTGTTCAGCGCGTCGTTCCAGGCCGCTTCATCGTTCGGCCCGAGCCCGGCACCGCCAGCCAGACCGGCACCGGAATCCCCGACACCGACCGTGGGCGCGCCGTCGCTCACGAAATAGACGGTGTTGACCAGCTCCGGCGACGCCCCGTCCCACAGCGCGATATCCGCCGCCCCGAGGAGGACCGCCGCGTCGTAGTTGGTGCCGCCCCCCTGCCCCGGCCGGTCGTTCTGGATGCTGGTGAGGACGGCATTGGCCTGATCGATCGATCCGAGCGAAAGGTACGTGACCGCGCTGCCGCCGAAGCTGACCAGCGTGACCTCGACGCCGTCGGCACCATCCTTGGCAACGGCCGCGTAGGTGTCGAGCAGTTGCGTGATGGCGTTGATACCGGTCGCAAGATTCTCGTCGCTCACGCTCTGGGAGACGTCGATGATGAACATGAGCTGGAAATTGGCCGCGACCGTTCCGGATTCCGGCGTGGACGCGAGATCCGGATTCGCCACCGGCACCGACGAAACGATGTGATCGCCGAGGCCCGCGGATTCGTCATCGGACGCCAGGAAGCCCCCTTCGGGTTCCGGCGGGCTGCGCAGGAAGTCCTCATTCGACTGCAGGGAGCCCGGCGCCAGGCCGTCGCCAATGTCACCGGGCGAGAATGTTGCAAAGGATGCGCCGCCGCCATGGGCCACCCCCGTATCGGGACCCGCCGCCGGCGCGATGTCGAGATTCGCCCCCGATGTCGCCGCCAGGAGTTGGCCCGGGTCGATGGTGCCGATGCCCGCCACTTCGACCACCGGCGGATTGGCGCTTTCCGCCGCCGCCGTATAGCCGGCCAGGAATATCACCCCGCCGTTCGCCAGCGTGATCAGGAGCCCGCCCTCGAACTGCTGGATCTGGGCCGTCGCCAAATCGACGTCCTGGAATACCAGGCGCGCGCCCGGCCCCACCGCCACCTCGACCCGCGCGCCGGTGGGCGGCGCCGTGATCGTCACCGCCGCCAGCGCGGGACCTTGGGTCCCGGTGGCTTGAGCCAGCCGGATCACCTCATCGGCGATGGCGGTTGCCTGCGCCTCGCCCCGCGCGCCGTCTGGCGTGCCTGAGGCCTTGTCGTGTGAGGTATTGGTGTCAATGGCCATGGATCGCTCCCGTTCCGTCATCCACCGGGCACGCCGATCGCGTCCGATGGGAACTTTGGAACCTCATGGTACTAACACTAAATTAATCATAGAGGACGAACAAGGCGGCGGCGGGTGGGGACTCACACCACGATGTGCGGCCGGGTACGGGCTTTTGAATCCGCCGCAGGATTCCACACGGGAGCAAACTGAAATCCGTGACTACCCTTAGCTCGGAAAATCCAGGGCTGGCTTGCGGGGCAGGTGCGGGGAGTAACTTCCGAGTAGTTTTTTCCCAGCACCTCCCTCCATAGGGGGCGGAAGGCGTGGCAAGGGCATGGTAGCCACGCCGCGGTACGTGGGCGTGGCGGGATACTCAATTTAAAAGAGTAGGTTGGAAACCTGACAGGTCGGCAGATGTTGGCAAGCCCACAGCACTGGCGGGCGGCCATATTTTGATTTCATGCATGCTGATTACGCAAAATTCCGCGCACTATCGCACCAGATAGCGCGCGGTTGACCTAAGAGCGGCCTGCTTCTGACCACGAAGATGGGCGGAAAGGGCATACTAAACGATTGTGGCGTTCACATTGACAATTTCGGCGTCGACCTGGACTGTTACCATGGTCGGGCCAACAGTGCTGGTGTAAACGTGGAACCCGCTCGCCGCCACACCGGCATCAGTCCATGTACCTTGCAGATTGACTGCATCGTTACCATCTCCGAGCACCGTCAGTACGTTATCAGTTGAATGTTCGATCACGTCCTCCGCCGCCAGTGTCAGGACGTTGCTCCCCGAAGTCTCGACCACCAACGTTGAAGGATTATCCGGACCTGACGAGGCTGTGCCCGTGAGATCGATCACTTCAATACTGGCAATCCCCAAAGAAGCCGTATTCGTAAGGGCCGAAAGATCGAGGGAGACACCATTTCCATCGATACGCAAGGTATCGGTGCCAACCCCGCCATCGTAGGTGTCATCGAATGTCAAGTCGGCTCTGTCCCAAACGAGGATATCATTGCCATCGTTGCCATTTAGGATGTTATCGCCAGCCCCCCCGTTCAAGATGCTCATACCGGAATCACCTTCAAGGATATCGTTGCCGGCCGCTCCAAATACATAATTAGTGCTTGATGACGGATCGCTCAGCGGATTGTCGTTCCCACTTGTGCCATCGATGGAGTCGGTAAAGCCCTGAACCAGTGCCCCACCCGTATGGGTCAATGGATCAGCTGGCACGATCACAGCGGAGATTGCTTTGGTATCACCGCCTGGCGACGCCGTCGGATCCCCAAGCTGATGGGTACCGGAACTCTGGATCACCACATCTTCAAGAGTAACGCTGGTAACGATGATTTTTTCGTCGCTGTTCCCTTGGTCGACCCACTCCAGGGTAACGGCGTACTGTTTCGTATTGTCAATGGTGAAACCAGTAAGTTCCTGGATGACAATGGACGAATCTTTTTGACCACCCGTGGGGACAGTGATGAGAGCTTGAAAGCTGTTAGTTGGATTGGCCACCTCCGTGAAGGTAAGCAACAATTTTGCGCCAGCTGTGCTATTCTTATTAGTTGTGATCAGGCCGTTAAGTTCTTGGAGAAGGACCACATCCGTGTCCTCGATCGTCGCCACCGCCGTCGGTGCCGTAATCGACGGCGTTGGACCCGCGACGATGGACGCGCTCGCCAGGTTCACCACAATGGTCTCCCCCGGATCCAGCTCGCTGTCGTCCGTCGCCGTGGCCACAAACGACAGCGCCGTTGGGCCACCGCCGAAGAAAGTCAGCGTGTTGGTCCCGGCGTCATAAGTCGGGTTGTTCGGGTCCGCCGCCAGCGCCGCAATCGCATTGGCGATTACCGTCTCAATCGCCGGCGAGTAGTCCGTGCCGTCCCCCGCTGTGCCGGGGAAGTTCAAGACCACCGAGGCCGAATTGCCCACCGCCAGCGTCCCGGTCATCTCGATCGTGAAAGTCGCCGCGTTGTCGGCAAGATTCTCCTCGCTGATCGATACCGCCGCTCCCGCAGGTTCCCCTCCCTCATCATCAACCGTCACCGCGAAAGACACTGACGAATCAATATCGGTGATGGTGACGCTTTCGGCGTCGGCCGCGCTGGCGGTGCCGTTGACCGCCGTGGCGTTGCTCAGCGTCACGGTCAGGGTCTCGGGCGAGTCGGTGAGATCGTCATCGGCTGCGGTCACGGTGAAGGACAGGTCGGTGCCGGCGAAGGCGTCGGTGAAGGTCAGGGTGGTGCCGTCGAAGCTGACCC